>JBFLXB010000047.1 GCA_040757335.1 Nitrospirota bacterium
TGGGACGCGGGTGCGTCCCGGCCGCTTGGTGTTCTGACCACGACCAGGGAGGGGGTATGAATCTGACGCACGAGACGGTGTTGCACGCTCCATCCCACGAGACACTGTCGGCAAACGGGGTCCATGTGCTCCTGGACCCGGCAAGACCGAACTGGATCGGCACCGATGACCGAGGACAGCGCATCCTGGAGCTGTTTGACGGGACGCGCACGTTCGGTCAAGTCGTACGCACGTACGCCGCCGAGTCCAAACTCGAATTCGCCGCAGCCTGGCAACACGTGGACACGCTGGCCCGCGATGCGATCCGCCGCGGCATGCTCGCGGATCGGCCGATCGTGCGTCCGCCCTACCGGGGTCGCGCTGCACACCTGGGCTCGCGACGCCTGACCGAACTGTGGTTGCACACCAACAATTCGTGCAACCTCGCGTGCCGCCATTGCTTGGTGTCGTCCGGCCCAGACGGCGACCGCGGCTTGCCCACCGACGTGCTCCTGCGCGTGATCGCGGACGCGAAGGCGCTGGGCGTGTGCCGGTTCTTCTTCACCGGTGGCGAGCCCTTCCTCAGAAAGGACATCCTGGGGCTGATCGATGCGACGCTGGAGGACCCCACCGCGGAGTTGGCGATCCTGACCAACGGTATCCTGTTCACCCCCGCGCTGTTGGGTGAACTCGGCCGTCGCGATCCCGCCCGACTCAAGATCCAAATCAGTCTCGACGGCTCAACGCCCCACACCAACGATCTACTGCGCGGCCGGGGAAGTTTCCAGCGCATCGTCCACGGCATCGGCAGCGCAATCGAAGCCCGGCTCTCGGTCACGGTCAGCACCGTGATCACGGACACCAACGCGGAGGACGTGCCCGAGGTCACCCGATTGGTGGCTCGCCTGGGCGGAACCGCGCACCACCTCCTCTGGCTGCACAAACGCGGACGAGCGGAGGACGGCGTGGATCGCACACCCCCGGTCGAGCGCGTCATCGACGTGATCCGCCGGTGCCGCGAGGTCGGCCGCGGGCTCGGCGTAGTCGTCGACAACCACGAAGCCGTGAAAACCAGACTGCGTTATCCCGCGGGCACCAAGCGCGACCTGGCCAGCGCCGGTGTCTCCAGCCTCTGCGTGTATTCGGATGGCCAAGTCTACCCCTCGGCCGCGATGGCCAATGTGCCAGCGCTGGCGTGCGGCTCGATCCTCGAGCGACCCCTGCACGACATCTGGACGTCGAGCACGGTGGCGCGCGCGTTCGCGTCGGCCACGGTCGAAGACAAGGCGATCTGTCGGACCTGCCCGCTCAAGTTTCTCTGCGGCGGCGGCGACGTCGAGCACGCCTACTTCTACGGCGGCTCGATCAACGCGCATGACCCCTACTGCGATCTGCACCAAGCCATGATCGCCGACGCCCTGCAGGAGCTGACCGAGGAACGCAAAGCCCTCGTGACTAACCGCAAGTCGGGCTTCTCCGCGCCGATCGTCTACACAGGCATGGGCGAGGCCGCGGTCACGTGCGCAACCGACGAGACGCCCGGCGAAGTGCTCACCAGCCGCTCGGAGTGCGTGCTGACGTTCGACTTGGACGCCCCGCGCAAGGTGGTCCGCGAGTTTTACGGCAATGCGGCCGAGACGACGCAGGAAGAGTTGTGCTGCCCGGTGCAGCCGAACCCCGAAGACCTTGCCCACATCCCCAAGGAGGTCGTCGAGCGTTTCTACGGCTGCGGCTCGCCGGTGGGCGCGGCCGGGATTCAACCCGGCGAGACGACCCTGGATCTGGGCAGCGGCGCGGGCATCGACGTGTTCATCGCCGCGAAGAAGGTGGGACCCACGGGCCGGACGATCGGCGTGGACATGACGCCCCAGATGCTCGCGGTGGCGCGCGACGCGCAGAAGGACGTGGCCAGCGCGCTGGGCTACGACGTGGTGGAGTTTCGGGAGGGGTTCCTGGAGCAGATCCCGGCCGAGACCCAGTCCGTTGATCTCGTGACCTCCAACTGCGTGATCAACCTCTCGCCCGACAAGCCCCGCGTGTTCGCGGAGATGTGGCGGGTGCTGAGGGACCACGGCCGGATCGTGATTGCTGACATTGTCGCGGATCAGGAAGTCCCGCCGCACCAACGCCAGGATCCCCGGCTGTGGGGCGAGTGCATCAGCGGCGCACTGACCGAAGAGGAGTTCCTGGCTGCGCTCGAGCGCGCAGGGTTCTACGGCCTGCAGGTGTTCAAGAAAACGTTCTGGAAGGAGGTCGAGGGGTTCAAGTTTTACTCGGTCACGGTGCGCGGCTTTAAGTTCGAAAAAACCGCGGGGTGCGTGTACGCGGGCCAGACCGCCACGTACCTCGGGCCGTTCAAGGGCGCGAGCGACGAAGAGGGCCACTGGTTTCCGCGCAACGTGGCCGTCGAGGTGTGTACCGACACCGCCGCCAAGCTCTCGCACGCGCCGTACGCCGGGTTGTTCACGGTCACGGGTCTGACTGCTGAAATCCATCCCACGGCCGCAGGCTGCGATCCCGCCACAGGGTGTTGCTGATGGCGACCATCCTTCTGCTCGCCATCGCCGTCGTTTGGCTCGCCTACGCCAACGGAGCCAACGATAATTTCAAGGGTGTCGCTACGTTATTTGGATCCGGCACCCGTGACTACCCTACCGCGTTGCGCTGGGCCACGGTGACGACGGTGGCAGGCTCGCTGGCGTCGATCGTGATCGGAGCCGGGCTCGTGGCCACGTTTTCGGGCAAAGGTCTCGTGCCCGACGCGGTGCTCGCGGACCCGGGCTTCATGCTCTCCGTCGGATTCGCCGCGGCTGGAACGGCTCTGTTGGCCACTCGATTCGGCTTTCCGATCTCGACCACACACGCCCTGGTCGGCGGTCTGGTGGGCGCGGGACTCGCCGCGCAGGGGACGTCCGGCGTCAACCTCGCTGCGCTCGGCGCGACGTTCGTCGCGCCGCTGCTGATCGCTCCCGTCGTCGCCGCTGCGCTGACCGCCCTCGCGCACTGGACGCGTCGCGCCCTTGGCGTGTCCCGCGACACCTGCGTGTGCATGGGCGATGAGGTCCGCGTGGTCGCGCCCGAGCCGCGCGGAGGACTCACGGCGGCCGCGGTCGCCGCGCCGTTGCCAACCCTAACCGTAGGCAGCGCCGAGGCGTGTGCAGAACGCTACTCAGGCCGCGTGGTCGGGATCAGCGTGCAGGCGCTGTTGGACCGGCTGCACGTCCTCAGTGGAGGCGCGGTATGTTTTGCGCGGGGCCTCAACGACACGCCCAAGGTCGTCGCGCTGCTCGTCACGGCGCAGGCGCTGCACGTGCCGCTCACGTCGTTGATCGTAACGGTCGCGATGGCCCTAGGCGGCTTGATCAGCGCGCGAAGGGTTGCTGAAACCATGAGCCAGCGGATCACCCCGATGAACCATGGCCAGGGATTCACGGCCAACCTGGCCACGGCCTTTCTGGTCATCTGGGCCTCGCGGTGGGGGCTGCCCGTGTCCACGACGCATGTGTCGTGCGGGTCCCTGTTTGGAATCGGCGTTGTGACCGGACAAGCGCGGTGGGCCACGATCGGGGCGATCGCGTTGGCATGGATGACGACGCTTCCGGTAGCCGCTGCGCTGGCCGCAGGCGCTTACCTCATCGCCGGCTGACGTCTCACCGCGTCAGCGCCGTCGGCGCTCGATCAGTTCGACCTCGTATTTCTCCGGCGCGTCGATGAACGCGAAGCGGGACCCGGATGAGCTGGTCGTCGGTCCATCAGTGATCGGGACGCCGTGTTTGGACAACTCGGCGATGGTCGCGTCCAGGTCGTCCACCTCGAACGCCAGATGGACCAAATCCGGTTGGACCTCCACCGGCCCGCTGGCGGGGTAGGAACAGATTTCGATCAACTCCTCGCTGCCCGCGGCCTTGAGGAACGCCAGCTTCGACCCGCGCGGCGAGGCGTGGCGCTCCACGACCTCGAGCCCCAACACGTCGCGGTAAAACGCCACGGTCCGCTCCAGGTCATTGACCCGCATCCGGGTGTGCAGGAGTTTGAGGACCTTCATTGGGTTTGGAATCGAAGCGTCCGTTCTTGGATGTCAGTTGTCCCGTTGATACCACAAACAACGAACAACGGACAACAGCGCCCCCCGTCACCTCGGTTCGGTCACCGTCGCCATACGATCCGGGGTGACGAGATTGTTGCCCCACACGCGTCCGGAGGGAAACTTCACCTCCACCGACACCGGGCCGTTCCACGTACCCAGGCCGAACTCGACCGGGAGCGAGTGCTGATTGCCGGTCCCCTTCCCGCCCTGCACCTCGGCCATCTGCCTGAGCGACCCCGCGGTCACGGTCACGCGGGCCCCGATCGCGGACCGATTGCTCGCGGTCCCCACCGCGCGGATGTGAATCCAGTGGTTCGTGTTTCCGTCGTTGCGTAACAACCGTACCCCGTCCCAACTCCCGACCGCAAGGTCCAGATCGCCGTCCCCGTCGATGTCGGCATAGGCCGCGCCCCATCCGTTGTCCACCCCGGCTCCCGCCAGCCACGTCACGTCCGTGAAGGTTCCGTTCCCGTCGTTGCGATACAGCGTGCTGCGCCGCCCCGCGTAGATCGCGGTCACGTAGAGATCCGGATCACCGTCGTTGTCGTAGTCGCCCCATGCGGGTTCGCTCGCGGTCTCGTCGAACACCAACCCGGCGGCGTCAAAGTGGTCGTCGAAACGCGGGGGCGAGCCGCTCTCATTCACCAGCAACTGGCTGAGATCGGAATAGCCGATGTAGCGCGGATGCGCCAGGTTCGCCAGAAATGCGTCCAGGTCGCCGTCGCGATCGAAGTCAGCCCACTCAGCGCCGATCGAGTGTCCGAACGCGCCTTCCTGTTCCTGGCCCTCGACCCCGGCGGCTCGGGCCACGTTCTCGAACGTCCCGTCGCGCCGATTGCGCCAGAGGAAATTGGGGTCCAGGCGATAGTTCGTCACGAGAATATCCGCCCACCCGTCGTTGTCGAAATCGCCCCAAGCCACGCCGCGGCCGCACATGGGCTCGGCGCTCACGACTCCGGCCGCCGCACTGACGTCCTCGAACCGCACGCCGCCGGCGTTGCGCAGCAAATGATCCGGCTCGCAGATCCCCAGACTCACGGCACGATTGCGCGGCAGCTCGTACGCCGCCACGTAGAGATCGACGAACCCGTCGCGATCGTAGTCCCCCCAACCCGCGGCTTCAGCGGGAACGCCGCGCGAGAGGCCTGACGGCAGCCACCCGTCCGGCGAGTGGAACGCGGAGCCGTCGCGATTGATCCAAATCGCCCCGTCCGCGCCCTGCACGCCGGGTTTACCGTTCCCCGTGGTGAACAGGTCCAATCGGCCGTCATTGTTCACGTCGGCCCACACCGCACCGTTTCCGCCCGCGTTGGAGGACAACCCCGCGTCCTGAGTCGTCTCCGTAAAGCGGCCCTGCCCGTCGTTGCGAAACAGCCGCCGACCGTCGACAATCAGGTCCTCCGCGCCGTCACCGGTGTAATCGCCCCACGCGACTCGTCCACCCTTGATCCCGGCCAACCCCGTCTGCTCGGTGACGTCGGTAAAGGTGGTCACCCCGGCGTCGCGGGCCGCGGACCGCCACGGCTCCGGATCACCCACCGCAACCACGCCAAGCTTCACGGCCAGGCGCGTGAAGGCCACCGGGGCGTCCTCCACCAGCGTTCCCGCCTCCAGCGAGGCCTGATAGGCAGCCAGCGCTTCGCGCTGCGAGCCCTGGGCCTCGAGCCACCGCCCGCGGTGGTACGACAGCCGGTGATCACGGGGCAGAAACCGCTGCGCGCGCTCGAACGCCGCGTTCGCTTCCTCGAGGCGACCGAGTTGGAAGAGCCCCCAACCCAACGTGTCGTGGTACCGCCCGCGCGCCTCATCCAACATCTGTTGCCACCGGGTCATCGTGACGTACGGCAACTTGTCTCGGAGATCGGGCTTGTCCAGCGCCGTCAACGCCTGTTGGACGCGGGCGAGCGCCCACTCCAGGTCCACGCCGCGGTCGATGGACCAGTAGCCCGCCGAGAAATTGAGATTGCGGTTCTCCGCATCCCGCCGGAGGAGACGCCGCGCTTCGCGCCGAAACTCCTCCACCGGCCGCTGCCGGGCCGTCCAACTCAGGTGATACTGATACAAGAGATTTCGATAGACCGATTCCGGGAACGCGCGAAGAAACGCGTCCACCAACCGTCGGCGCTCCGGCGCGTCAGCCTCGGCCAACACCGCCTCGAACACCTCCACGTCCAGGTCCTCACCGGTCTCGCCTCTCGGGGGATGCTTCAACAGCCGGAGCAGCACCTGGTCCGCCGCCGCGGAATCGTTCAGGCCGTCGTAGCCGTTGTACGCCGCGATCAATCGCGACGCGCGGCGCGAAGCGCCGGCGAGCCACGCATCCACCTCCCCGCGCACCTCGGTTTGGACGTCCTCCGAATACCCGGCCTGCATCAGGCGGGCCGCCCACCACCCGGACCGTGCCTCGTGGTTCTCCGCCTGCACTTCCAGCGCCGCGGCATACTCGCCCACCGCGTCGTCGTATCGGCCCATACGAAAGTAGGCGCCGCCCAAGCGTTGATGCAGGACCGAAGCCCGTGGTTCAAGCTCCAGCAGGGTTTCGTAGCGCCGCACCGCCTCGGCGTGGTCGCGTCGGTACATCGCGGCGTCCCCC
This sequence comes from Nitrospirota bacterium, assembly GCA_040757335.1. Classification (NCBI taxonomy): domain Bacteria; kingdom Pseudomonadati; phylum Nitrospirota; species Nitrospirota bacterium. Next base: position 6,660 of record JBFLXB010000047.1, read on the forward strand.
TCCGCGATGGCCACGCGAATCCCCTCGGGAACCGCGGTCGGCGGATTCAGCTCGGTCGCGGGAGCGCACGCAGCCGCCAGTGCGCTGAAGACGACGATGAGAAGGCGGCTGGTGATTGCGGACGGTCCCGGGCGTCAGGGGTTGACCGAGATGATCCCCCACATCTGGAAGTGGATGGCGCAGTAGTAATAGTAGGCCGTGGGGTTGGTGAACTGATGTTCGAACGAGGTGCCCGGATCCAGGCGGTGGTAGATCTCCAGTTCTTTGCCGTTGGACTCGGGCTTGGCCGTCACGATCATGTGCATCTGGGTATCATTGTTGGACCATCGCACACGGTCGCCCTGGCTGATCGAAAGCGCCTGGGGAGCGAAGAGGAAACTGTCGGCCGCAATCGACACCTGGTGCACGGCCGATTCGTCCGGTCTCGCCGCCGACGCCGTCATGAGGACGCCCAAGGCAGCGGCCGCGGCGACGAGCCGCTTCACTCCGGTCACGGACAATGCCCCATCGCGGATGCGGTTATACCTCAGACGCGCGGAGCGGGTCAACTCGGCGCTTTCGCGACCTTTATGCCGCGACGCCGAATGCGGTCTGGTCGATCGGCCAGGTGAAGGAGAAAACCGCACCGGCGCCTTGGGCCGACCGCACGTCTACCGCGCCCCCGGCCTGCTCGACGATCTTCTTCACGATTGCCAACCCCACCCCGGTGCCTTCGACGTCCACGTCCTGTAGTCGCTGGAAGATGACGAAGATCTTGTCGTGGTACCTGGGATCGATCCCGATGCCGTTGTCCGCCACCTCGAACCGCACGAATCGCTGCTCGTACCCGCAACGGATGGAGATACACGGCGCCGGCTGATCCCCCAGGAACTTGATCGCGTTGCTGACCAGATTCTGAAAGACTTGTTTGAGCTGAATCCGATCGGCCACGACCACGGGCAGATCCCCGACCTCGACGCGGATTCCTCTGGACGTCAGCGTGTCCGTATACAACGCCAGCACGTCTTCCACCAGTGGTCCGACCGCGACCCGTTCTCGGCAGATCGTGGTTCGGCCAACGCGCGAGAGCGTCAACAGGTCCTGGATCAGGTCTCCCATATGAACGACGTTGCGTTGGAGACGACGCAGGTATTGCCGTCCCTGATCATCCAGTCGGTCGCCGTAGTCCTCGCTGAGGATCGCGGCCAGGCCCTGCAGGGCGACCACCGGACTCTTGAGATCGTGCGACACCGTCGACGTGAAGGTATCCAACTCCTGGTTGCGCCGAGCGAGTTCCGCCGTCCGCTCGCTGACGCGCGCTTCCAGCGTGGCGTTCGCCCGGTTGAGCTCCGCCAGTTGACTCCGCAACGCGTCGGCCATCCGGTTGAACGCCGACGCCAAACTCGCCAGCTCGTCGCGACCGCTCACCTCAAGGCGGGTGGGCACCGCGACGTTCCACTCGCCGTCGGCCATTCGTCGGGCCGCGTGTGAGAGCACGCGAATCGGTCCCACCAGGGACCGTGCGATCAACAAACTGATGAGCACAGCCAGGACCAGCGCGGCGCCGAACAGCCCCCACGCCGCAACGACCGTCACCGTCAGCCGACGCCGGAGGTCCGCCGTACTCTGCAGCACCATCGCGTCGAGACTGTCTTCCAAGCCCGCCATCTGACGGTCGATTTGATCCGCCACCGTGCTGAAGGCGAGAAACGAGTCGACGGAACGACTCTGCCGGAGGGCGGCGAACGCGTTCGCCAACCGCCGGCTCAGGATCTCGAGCTGTTGAAGATCTTGCAGCAAACGCGGACGCACGGTGGAGGAGGCCAGCGCGGTCAGGTGCCGTACCTGGGGCTGAATGCCGCCCAGTTCTCGGACGATGTCGGCGCCGATCGACTGGGCGCGCTCAAGCGGAGCCCGGTCCCTCGGATCGATCAAAAGGCGGAGTGCGATGGCATCCATCTCGACCAAGAGGTGATCGACGCGACCGGTCATTGCCTTCTCCTGGATCTGCACCGCGTCGATGGTGGCGACCATTTCCCGAACCCGAACCAGTTGAACGCCGGCCAGGATGACCGCCCCTCCCATGCAGGCGAGAATCGCCGAGAAGCCGAGGATCAGCCGTCGCCGGATCGGCAGCCGACGAATGGCGCGAACCCCGAACCAGTCGTTGAACGCAGCCCGTCCCGCCACGGATTACGCGACCTCTTCGATGAGGGTGGATCCCGCGTGCGACGTGTTCGTGGGAAGCGTTTCGGTCAACGGTTCGAAGACCAGGGCCCGTTCGGGACGGCGGTCGACGAGCAGGGCGTTCATCGCCGTCGCCGCCCCCCCCGGGTCAAGCCCTCGGCCGGGTGGACAGCCGATTGATGAGGAACCAATACTGTTCGATCTGTTGGATCTTCTCGGAGAATTCGTCGAATCGAACGGGTTTGGTCACGAAGCTGTTGGCTCCCAACTCGAAACTCCTGCGGACCTCCTCCTCCCGCCCCGAGGTCGTCAACATCACGACTGGAATTACCCGCAGGGTCGGATCGCCCTTGATCTCGCTGAGCACCTCCAGCCCGCTGCACTTGGGGAGATTGACGTCCAGCAGCACCAGACCAGGGAGCGGCTTTCCGGCGTGGTCGGCATAGGCGTTCCGGCGGTACAGCAAGTCCATGGCCTCGATGCCGTCGCGAACCCATAGGACGGAATTGGCCAATTTGCCCTTGCGCAGCGTTCGAATCGTCAACTCGGCGTGGTCCGGGTTGTCTTCCACCAATAGAATGTCAACTTTCTCCTGCGTGTCCATACCCCCTCGGCGGTGCGCCCCAAGACCATCATACCGGGACCCTCGATTTTGTCGAGGGAAGAACCTTCATGGTAGAATACGGCCGGTTTAGAAGTCATTTGAACCAACACCACCGTCGAGGAGGGCACCGCGCACCGATGAAAAACTTGAAGGGTCTCTTGTTGCTGGTTCTGGCTAACACGCTGATTTTCATCACCCTGTCGATCACGTTCACAGTCCTGGTCCAGATCGTCCTACCCGCGTTCGGGATCGATCTCCGGGGATCCGTCAACCAGTCGTTGTTGCTGTGGTCTTTTGTGATCGGATTCGGCGGCGCCTTCGTGAGCCTCCTGACGTCCAAACACCTCGCTCGAGCCGGGCTCCGGGCGGTTCGCATCACCCAACCGAGGACCACGGAGGAACAACTCGTGTACCGCGCGGTCGAGGACCTCTCCCAGCGATTGGGGATTCGGATGCCGGAAGTCTGGATTTACGACTCCCCGGATCCCAACGCGTTCGCGACCGGTCCCAGCAAAAACAACGCGATGGTCGCGGTTTCCACCGGGCTGTTGCGGCAACTGGAACCCCGCGCAGTCCAGGCCGTGTTGGGCCACGAAATGGGGCACGTGTTCAACGGTGACATGTTCGCCACCACCGTGCTCATGGGATTGATGAACACGTTTGTCTATTTCATCAGCAACGTGATCGCGCGACACATCGCCGAGCGCAACCAGATGCTGGGGTTCGTGGCGTATTTCTTCATCCAAACCGTGCTGTCGTTCTTGGCCATGATCCCGATCTGTTACTTCTCGCGCCGACGCGAATTTCGCGCGGATCGGTACGCCGCACAGGTGTATGGCGCGGACGCCATGATTTCCGCGCTACAGGGAATCGACCGCTTCGTCCGAGGCTCCCGCGTTCAGTATTCCACGCAGGACGCACTCGCCACAATGAAGATCTCGGGCGCGAGCCGCGGGTGGCTGCACCTGTTTGCCACCCACCCACCGATCGAGGCGCGGATCGCGGCGTTGCAGCACGTGAGGTAACAAGCGCCCCTCAGGCGGCACGCCGCGAGGAATCATTGGTTCGCAACAGCGTCGTCAGCTCCTCAGCCGGACGCGGGGGGCTCACCAGATAGCCTTGAATCGCATCGCATTGCTGCTGCGCCAAGAACGCTGACTGCTCGTCCGTCTCCACCCCTTCCGCCACCACGGTCAGCTTGAGACTGTGGGCCATCGCGATGATCGCGGTGGCGATCGCGGCGTCGTCGGCATCGGTGGTCACGTGCCTAACGAATGATTGGTCGATTTTGATCGTGTCGATGGGAAACCGCTTCAGATAGCTCAGTGAGGAATACCCGATCCCAAAATCGTCCATCGCCACCCGGATGCCCATCGCGCGGAGTTCTCCCAGCGTGGCGATCGTCCGGTCCGCGTCTTCCATTAACAGGCTCTCGGTCAGTTCCAGTTCAAGCCACCGCGGATCAAGACCCGTCTCGCGCAAGACGCGCGCGATCATGGCCTTGAGGTCCGGCTGCTGAAACTGACGTGCGGACAAGTTGACCGACACGGGGAGCGACGGGATCCCTTGGTCCTGCCACCCCCGGTTTTGAGTGCAGGCCGCCCGTAACACCCGCTCGCCGATCGGCACGATGAGACCGGTTTCCTCGGCCAGGGGAATGAACCTGGCCGGCGACACCAATCCCCACTCCGGATGCTGCCAGCGCACGAGCGCTTCCACCCCGATGATGCGCCCCGTCCCAAGGCGCACCTGCGGTTGGTAGTACACCACGAACTCGTCGCGTTCCAAGGCGTGGCGCAAGTTGCTTTCGAGCGACAGCCGTTCAAGGGTGCTGACGTTCATCGCCGGAGAATACAACTGGTACGTATTCCGGCCTTGGTCCTTGGCGCGGTACATGGCCGCGTCGGCGTTCCTCAACAGCACGCCGGCCTCGTCCCCGTCGTCCGGAGCGATGCTGATCCCGATGCTGGTCGTCATGAAAATCTCGTGGCCATCCACCACGAACGAGGCGCGCAACGCGGCGAAGATCTTCTCCACAACGATCACCATGTCGCTCGCCTTCGCGATCTCCGGCAGTAGGATCGCGAACTCGTCGCCGCCGAGCCGGGCCACGGTGTCCCCGTTGCGAAGACAGTCGGTCAATCGTTGCGCAACGGTCGAAAGCAGTCGATCACCGCTCTCGTGTCCCAAGGTCTCGTTCACGAGCTTGAAACGGTCCAAATCCAGCAGCAGCACCGCGAGGGGACGCGCGGTCCTGCGCGTGCGAATCCGAACCAACGCCTGACTGATCCGGTCCATGAACACGGCCCGGTTCGGCAGGTTCGTCAGCAAATCGTGGTGCGTCATGTGATCAAGACGCGCCTCCCACTCGCGCCGCTCGGTGACGTTGCGAAAGATAGCGTGCGTCGCGACCAGTTGGCCATCGGAATACCGGGCCGTGACGTTGCCCTCCACCAGGACCGTCCGCCCATCCTTGGCAACCAACTCAGCCTGAACGAGCTCCACAGGTGCGCCGGACAGGAGCCGTTCAAATACCTGCTGGCAATGGGACAGCGACTGGGGGGCGATCACCTGAAACAACGTGAGCGACGAGACCTCCTCGGCGCTATAGCCCATGGTCGCCAACCAGGCCCGGTTCACGAAGAGGAAGCGGCCGTCCGGCCCCACGCTCTGAATCATGTCGTGGGCGTTCTCAATCAGGTTGCGATACCGATCCTCGCTCTCCCGACGCGCCTCCTCCGCCAACCGTCGTTCGGTGATATCCGTGACAAACCCCTCCAACGCGAGCAGGTCTCCCTGCACCGAAAACACGCCCTGTCCTTGCTCCCACACCCACCGCTCGTCGCCGGCTGCTGTGCGGATCCGGTAGACCAGCTCGAACGGTCTCTTCGCCTGAATGTTCTCCTGCACCTTGTTCCACACCGGCTGTTGGTCATCCGGATGAATCAAGCTGCCATACATGACACGCTGCTGGAGAAACGCATCTGCGGGGTAACCAGTGAGCGCAAGCGCGCCTTCGCTCGCGTACTCGATCGTCCAGTTCGGATCGTTGGCGCAGCGGTAGACCATCCCGGAGAGGTTGCTGATCAGCGTCGAGAGGCTTCGCTGGCTTTCGCGAAGCGAATCCTCCACCCGCTTGCGTTCGGTCACATCGTCGACGACCAGCAACAACCGGGCTCGGTCGGGCCTCTGTTCGGTCGCCTCCTGGGTTGAGCGCAGAATGACGGCCAAGGTCATCTGAAGGTGCCGCGTCCCCTGTTTGCCGACCAGCTCGACATCGAGCCGCGACTGGGACTCACCGACGCCCAACACTCGGGCCACACGATCCCACCAACTGACACCGGGGAAGAACGCCTCCAGCGGCATGCCCACCGCTCGCTCTGGGGAGACGTCAGCGATTTCAAGAAACGTGCGACTCGCAAAGAGCACGCGCAGATCCGCCGACAGGACCACCACACCAGACGGAATGTTGGCCACGATTTGCTGCGCGTGAGTCTGCAGGTCCGCGATGGTCCATCGATCAATGTGGTGATAGGTATCCAGGGTGAGTCCGATGTCGAAGAAGACGATCTTCACCAACGCCGTCACCGTGTCGATCGCCTTTTGAGGATCGTTGGACGCCAGTCCCCAGGCTTCGGTCATCAACCCCGCGAGATACTTGTTGTACGCGCCAAGGTACCACTTGGGGCCCAGACCAATCCGATGGTGGGCGGCGCCGACGTGGATCCGGTGATGGACGTAGTCGGCTCCGTACCGGCCGGCCGTCAGGCTATCAAAGTAGGCCGCCTGGCGGTGCTTGAGTCGCTCAACGGTCGAGGGATCGGACAGGAGCTGCCGCGTTTCCTCAAAGGCAAGCAGATGCGCGTAGAACGCGTCGACAAATTCCGCTGGTTTGGCTGTCAAGCGCGTGTGCAGGTCTCGGAGGAGTTCGACGTCGCGGTCCGTGAACTCCAGGAACGCTTTGCGGCGCTCGATCTCCCACTCATCCACCCCCATCGTGCGGGCGATGGTTTCAGCGATCTGGAGGAGGGACATGGTGGCCAACCGATGGAACGATGTGGCCACCGACGGTTTCTGGTCTGACGGCAGAGTAGGTTGCGGTTGCTGGTTGGAGTCTGTGTCCGGCGTCATCGCTACCTACCCCCCGACGGAGCGGGCCCAACAAGCGCGATGCCGGACCACCAGCTGCTTGATCATGCGTCCTCCCAGTGATTCCGCTCGGATGCGTTCCCAAGTCTACCCGCGAACGGATTCCTGACAAGGCAGCCCCTTGAAGGTCGAGAACCACGGATGGGAGAACAACTATCGCGCACACCGATTGACAAGGTCTCCGTCCCTCCCTATCATCGGCCTCCCGTGTGATCCAGATGTCCCGACAGTGACCGGTTGACACCGGGAACGACCAAGGAGTAACATTTTGTTACCTGTTGGCCCACCCCTCACCGCGCCTGAGTTGCGTCTGGTCCTCGATCAGGTGCTGGCCAGCGAAGGAGGGCTGGTCTATGGGACGAGCCTGTTTGAGAAACTGGCCCAGCGTGGGGTCTCGGTGCTCGATCTCCTGCATGTGTGCCGCCGCTGGGAGGTCTTGCGCTCCACACGGTTTGGATACGGCGAGTGGCGGTACCGGATCGAGGGGCCGAACCTGGACGGGAAGTGGATGGCCGTGGTGCTGTCGGTTCGATCCGAGCCGCCGCGGGCCGTAGCGATCACGGCATTTCGATTTGCGAGAGGACGGAGAAGGCGATGACGTGTCCCCAGTGCGGTCAACCGCTCCCCCGCCCCGAAGTCGTGCGGCTGTATCACTACCGCGAATCCGGGCTCGACAACGTGTACCTGAAAGACATCACTACCTACCGGTGCGCCTGTGGCGAACGGGTCATCAAGATCCCCGCCGTGGAGCACGTTCACGACGCGATCGCCGCCGAACTGTTGTCTAAGTCCTCCCTGCTGACCGGAGCGGAGTTTCGCTTCCTCCGCAAGTGGGCGGGCCTCACCGCGCCCGAACTCGCCTCCGCACTCGGCATCAAAACCCGGATCACGATCTCTCGCTGGGAAAACGATAAAGCGCGGCTCACGGCCGCGGCGGACCGTGCCATACGGCTGTTGGTGATGCGGATGAAAGAAGACGCGCTCAACCGGCGGCTCTTCGAGCACGTGACCGTCGCTGAACAGTTCCGCCGGATCGCACCCACGGCGCGACGGTTTCGGATCACGATTGCTTCTAAGGACCTGAACGGGGCAGCGGCCATCTCACCGGGTAGAGCGCGGCGGGCGAAGACCGCGTGAGCGCTTCGGCTCTCGCCTCGGGCGACGCCGCAGCGAGGTACGCCTCCCACGCCGTCTTTAGCATCGCGTGACGGCGCTCCAGCCGCCGTAGGCGCTCTTTGAGCATCCCCAGACATCGCCGCAACGCGGCCTGCTCTGTGCGCGAGAATCGCCCGCCTCGTGGCCGATTCTCAAAGAGCGACAGAGTGTGCCGGAGATGCTGGCGCTCGCTCTTCATCGTGTCCCGCCTTTCCTATCGGGCCGAGTCGTGTCGCCACGCACTGTCGGCTCGCCGTTCCGCCACGGTCTGCTCGCCGAAGCGTCGCGGATTCCCGCACATCCAGCAGCTACAGCCCTTGCGAGTACGGGCGAGACGGCCGATGATGCGGGCTCGGTCGTGCTCGTCGGCAAACTTGTCGGCCAGCTTGCACTGATACGCCTGCACCCGCTTCTTCAGGCTGGACAGGTGATGGCGTCTGAGGGCTCGGCTTCTCACGTCGAAAATCGTATCAGACCTGTCGGACGACTACAATCCGTTCCGGTCAGTTCGATTTCAGGAGCGAAATACTCTGCAACACCTGGCGATCCTCGCCGACGAACATCACCGTATCGAGCCGTGGAACACGGTCCACTTGAATCATGACATAGGGCTGTGTGACGACCGCCGCCAACACGCGACCCGGAGGGGGACGCGCCACGCGAAGGCCCACGCGCACCACTCCACCCTCCTGTGAGACCCGCGTGACGTGGAGGGCATACCCGGCAGTGGGTTGTTGTCCCAGCACCGCCAGGATGCTCCCGTTGCTGCGTCTCTCGTCCCCATGATGACTGTTCAGAACGGCACGATGTCGTCGAGTACGTTTCTCACTCCGAGATCGACCGGGGTCGTCTGTCCAGCCACCACGACTATCGGGTCCGCACCCGTCGCAGTGAACGCTTCGCCGTCGGCATCTCCAAACACGCCGTTCCCGTTTTGATCAACGCCGGCAACCACAACGTAGATTCCCACCGGAACCGATGAGAACGAAAAGTTATAGAGTTGGCTCACGACCGGCGTCGTGACGGATGATTGCACCGACACTTCTCCGTGCGAATCGACCCTGAGCAGTTGGACCGTCATCGGCCCGATCGCGGGAAGCGGCGGATCGGGTCCCACCTGGAACCCAAAAGGCACGACAAAGGTACCGCCGTTTGAGGTCAATTGCACGATCCCAAAATACTCCCCGTTCGGGAGCCCCGTGGGATCGACGGTGATGGTCACCTTACAGAACGAGGCGTTCAGCGTCGCGCAGGTGGGATCATCGTCAAACGTAGCCGACACCGCGGGAAGCCACGACGTGTCTTCTGGGTCCACCACCTCGACGGTCCCGCCGGACAACGTTAACGTTCCGCCCCCCGTATTGGCGACAAAGACATACCCCTCCGTCGCGGTCGTAAGCTGCTGAAAATTCACGAGCGATGGAGACGGGTACGGCACCGGAATTGACGGCAACCCGACCCCTTGGGCCGCGGCCACAGCGGCGCCTGCATTCACCAACCCCCATCCGAAATCAGCATCTCGCCCGGCTGCGCCGAGATCGTCTGCCGTTGATGAGAGTATCGTTTCCACCTCCGACGGCGTGAGACTCGGATTGACCGAGAGCATGAGGGCGACCACGCCAGCAATGTGCGGAGCCGCCATCGAGGTCCCCTGTTCGAACTTATAGGCCGTCTCACCCGGATTCGAGACCGGCCACGTGCTGAGAGTCCCCGCGTGAATCGCGTCGACCATTTCACCACCTGGAGCGGCGATAAACACATACGGCTGCGACCCGGAATACGACGCCTTCTCCCCCAACGGATCGACTGCACCGACCGTGATAACGCCCTGGCAGGAGGCCGGAGTTTCTACGGGATTCCCGCTTTCAAAGTCGTTGCCCGCCGCAACGACAATGACGACACCAGCGTTCCTGATGGCGTTGATGGCGTCCTGATACGACTGGCTGCAAGCTCCTTCACCCCCGAGACTCATATTGATCACGTTGGCTCGCTGGGGAGGCACGGTACCAGACGAGTTGGGAAGTCCTGCGGCATACAGCATCCCGTTGATAATCGCCGTATCCGTTCCTTCTGTCGGCGAGAGCACCCGGATCGGCATAATCTTGGCGTTCCACGCTACGCCCGCCATGCCCACGGTATTGTTTCCGATCGCGGCGATCGTCCCGGCTACGTGCGTCCCATGAAAGCTGGAGAGCGCGGTGAGCGGTTCGATGGGGTCCGATGTGTTGCTCACGAAGTTGTACCCCGTATTGAGCACGTTTGCGTTCAAATCCGCGTGGCTCCGAATCCCGGTATCCAGCACGGCCACGATCACCGACGAATTTCCGGTGGTCAACTCCCACGCCGAGGGAAGATTGATCATACTCAGATCCCACTGTAACCCTACGCTGTACGCCGGGTCGTTAGGGATCAGGTGGGGTCGGCGTATCCCATTCGGTTCAGCGTACTTGACGGACGGCTCCATCTTCAGCGTCGCGATGGCATCGGCGGTCTGCTGGTGCGCCTCGTCCGTTGATAGTGAGGGGTTTCGGTACGCGCGGGTTCGTAAGACATAGGGGCCGTTGGGGTACATCTGCCCCGCGTTCGTCAGGTTCATGTCCTGAAACTTGTTCAGGATCGCTGAGAGGGCCTCGTGATCGTCAATGCCGTCGCTGAAACGCACGATGATCTCGCCCGGAACGAAATCCATCGAAGGCTGAGCAGGGGCCGCTGCCCGTGCTGAGGCCGGAACGATCACACTCGTAACCTGAAGCGTTCCGGCAATGGCCCCCACCGCGGGGGGCGATGAACTGTCACCCCCTCCGCCATTACAGCCCGCGACTCCGATCGCGGCGAGGACGGTGACGAGGGCGAAAAGGGAGACAGGACGCCGGAGCGAGATGCCTGACGAAGCGTTCAGCGAGAGTCGTGTCATGAGCGTGTCCCTCCTTGTCGTCGGTCAAAGGTGTTGATCGGGTGAGGCGCAGAGACGCCGCACCCACCCGATGAGGCGTTCGAGATCCCCAATTGCCTGAAGAACAGCCGGTCGTCCGCGGACTGTTGGCGAAAGACCGCTTGCAGCGCGGTCAGTGGCCGCTGCACGCCATTCGCGATCGTGAGATAAGGCTTGGGTCCTTGCGCCCCCGGCCACTCCATCACGCGTTCGCCACGCCCATTTGACACCTGAGCGTGGACGGAACACGGCACAAATGCCCCAAGAGGCCCTGCGCGGCGTTGATCCCCTCGGTCGGAGAGGAATTGCGGCTCCGGTTCCAAAAACCCATATCGGGTTTTCGGTACATCCCCACGTCGGTCCTCGCCGGACGGCGGCCGACGCCCGCTGCGCTCCGACCTTACTCATAATATTTTCCAATACGCGTATCCCCATTGACCCGGTATTTCCCGTCGAGTGTGTCTTGGTCTGTCTTATAGGGAATCCGCCAGGTGACCCCCAGTTCGCGTAAGACCTCGCGCACCCGCTGTACATCCCCTTCGTCGGCAGCATCATACGTGTAAACACAAATCACCCGCGCGTTGGGATCTTTCGCAGTTACCCTTGGCTTCGCGGTAGCGACCTTTGAGCGATCGCCGAGCCTCCCCGCTTCTGTCGCGGCTTTAATCACCGCCCATACGCGATCGATCTCGCGGACGGGTACGAAGATCAGCCATTTTCCGCTTCGCGGGGTAGCGGCAGGATAATGCCCGGTTGCTCGCTCGGCATAGAGCCAATGGACTTCCGTGACGGTTGACGGCGGCTGATCGGCGTACGGTTTGGCCAGATCGCGTTGTCGGTGCTTCTGGGCTTCATGTAGGAGTATCGCGTCCCGCTCCATTCTTTTCCGCGCGTCGCTGAGGCCCTTCCCTCGACGCGTTGAGCGGGTGGCTCGGGCTTGGCTAGTGCGCCGCATCGCCGGTTCGGAGTGTGAAGGTCAGCGGGACGCTCTCAGCCGTCCCTGCAATTCGCCCATGATGTCCCCTTCCACGGCCTCGTCGTTGCCCGTGATCACCCATTCGTCGGTCAGGACATTCAGCTCTTGCTTCTCCGCTTTGACCTTGACCCGAAAAGGATTGCGCTCTTCCACCCGAACGATGACGCGGCTTTTCCTAATGGGCGCATTCAGAATGTCCTTGCCGGTGACTTTCCATTCGGTTCGGAGATACCCCGACTGCGCATCCGACGTCTCAAGATCGAACCGCTGCGTGACCGCGTTGGTAACGATCGACCACGCACGATCGTACGACATCGCCACATCGGGCACGGTCTTCCATGAGGCTTCGCGTGCTGTAACACAGGCAGTCAGCGTTAGCGCAAGCGTGACCGCTTTGGCGAGCCGCATCACCCTCAGTTTTCCCCCACTAATGTGTGTCATTGGCTCCCTCCTGCGTGTGCGCGTTCGGTACATCTTGGAGTTGTTATGCGTCACATGAGAGTGACCCTACAACCAGCAAAAGGACCCGGCTCCAGGCTCATTCGGTAAAACTTAGTCCTTCACATATAATCTGTCAATAAAATACAGTGTGTTAGATTATGTTCTGAGCCTCGCGTTGCCGGTATAGTCGGGGCCTTGTGAAGCCGAAGGCCCTCATCGGACGACGCATCAAGACGCTGCGAACGCGGCTTCGCCTGACGCAGGATCAGCTTTCAGAGCGCGTGGGGATCAGTCCGCAGTACCTGAGCAACATCGAACGCGGGCGGGAGAACCCCACGCTCGACACACTCCTCCGGTTAGCGGAGTCGCTGAGGGTGCAACCGTGGGAGATGCTCGTGGTCGATTCGGAGATCCCTGACGCTCAAACGATGCGGAAGACAATCGACCGATTGGTGAAGGAGGCAGCCCCCGAGCAGTTACGGGAGATCGTGAAACATGTCCAGGCAGCGCTGCACTGAAACGAACGCCCTACTACTGTCTCTGCTCTCTGAGAAAGCTATTGAGTTTTGCGTAAGTAATAGAACATCTATTGCCACGGGGCTGATGGGAGATCCGATGCGAGGACAAATGAGCGGAGCTTCTCTCCCGAGCGGCGGACACGGCGGGCGCTGGCATGCAGGTGGA
>JBFLXB010000048.1 GCA_040757335.1 Nitrospirota bacterium
CGTCGGGCGGGGGGCTACCTACCCCCGCCCGACGCTCGCGAGCGCGGGACACTTTCATCAGCGAGGAGCGACGATGTATTTGATCAAACTGGACGGGAAAGCCACCGCGGTGACCAACAGTTTCGATTCCGCCGCCTCATATGCCGACGGCATCAGGCAGCCCGGGCATCGCATCACGATCGTGGCGATGCAACCCGACCAATGGAGCGACGCCATTCGGGCGTTGGAACGTCGAGAATCTTCGTGCTCTGAAACGTGGATGTCTGACCCTCGTCTTTGGGAGGGTGTGACCGGCTGCTGAAGAATCTTGGCAGCGCTAGAGGGTCGCCCCTCACTCCCGACAATTTTGTCGTGCTCGTCATCCCATCCGCAACGGAAGTGTTCGACAATTTAGTCGAGTTTTTCCCTGCCTCGCATTTTCACCGCTGAAATCCACCGTGCGAAGGTGGCACGGGCCTTGCTGACTGATCGTCCCACCAACGTGTGATCTTTGCGCGGTGAGGCCTGATGCTATTCGGACGTCGCAAGAAAAATCCGATCCACCTGGCGGTCAAACCCGTTGACACGTGGGTGTATACGACCTGCGGGTATTGCTCCACCGGCTGTTCCATCGAAGTGGGGGTAGACAAGAACGGCAGAGCCGTGTCGGCGCGCGGCGCGTCGGATGCGGACGTAAATCGTGGCAAGCTCTGTTTAAAGGGGATCTTCGAATTCGAATTGTTTGCCTCCCCCAACCGGGGCACCACCCCATTGCTGCGTCGGGCTCCGTTCGAACCGTACCGCGAGGTGGGGTGGGATGAGGCGTTGGATCACACGGCCTCCGAGATCAGGCGGATTCAGACCACGTACGGCCGCGACAGCTTCGCGGTGGTCTCCACCGGGCAGATTCTGACCGAAGAGTTCTACACCCTGGGCAAACTCGTGCGCGGCGTGATCGGGACCAACAACTACGACGGCAACACCACGCTCTGCATGGCCTCCGCGGTCTCGGGGTACAAGCGGTCCTTTGGCAGCGATGGCCCGCCGGGCTGTTACGACGACTTCGCGCACACCGAGTGCCTCTTGGCGATCGGGTCCAATCTTCCGGAGCAACACCCGGTCATTTGGTGGCGTCTGAAAGACGCATACGACCGCCGCAAGTTTCCGATGATCGTGGTCGACCCGCGGGTGACCGTGTTCGCGCAGATGGCGGACATCCACCTGCCGATCACCCCCGGCACGGACCTCGCCCTGCTGAACAGCTTGGCACACGTGATCCTCAAGGAGGGGTTGGAGGACCGCGCGTACATTGAGGCGCATACCACCGGCTTTCAGGAATTCGCCGCGCTGGTGGAGCAATACGATCCCGTGACCGCCTCCAAGATCTGCGGCATCGATGAAGACACCATCTGCAACGTCGCGCGCCTGTATGCCAAAGCCGGCTCGGCCATGACCATTTGGACCATGGGGATCAACCAGTCCACGCACGGGTCGGACGGCGTGGCGGCGATCAACAACCTCAACTTGATCACCGGCAACATCGGCAAGCCGGGTGGAACGTCGCTGTCGATCACCGGCCAGTGCAACGCCATGGGCACTCGGGAGTTCTCATCCTGCTCCGGGCTGCCCGGGTATCGCCAGTTGGAGAAGGAGGCTGACCGCGAGTTCATGGCCAAGTTCTGGGGCGTGGAAAAGGACTTCTTTCCCCCCAAACGCGGCCTGTTTCAGACCGACATCTTCCCTGCCGTCGAAACCGGCGCGATCAAAGGGTTGTGGCTGATCGCCACCAATCCCATGACCTCCATGCCCAACACCTCCCGCATCCGCAAGACGCTGGAGAAGCTGGAATTCCTGGTGGTGCAGGACGCGTATGCCGACGTGGAGACCGTGAACTACGCGCACGTCTACCTCCCTGCCGCCATGTGGGGAGAAAAAGAGGGCGTGTTCACCAACACCGAGCGCCGCGTGAACATCGTGCGCAAGGCGATCGAGCCGCCCGGGGAGGCCAAGCCCGACTTGTGGATCTTTGCGCACCTGGCTCGGCGTTTCGAGGCGGGGCGCGGGTTGAAGTTTTCCGACGTGCCGTCCGAGGTGTTTGACGAGTTGCGCGAGGTGTCCAAAGGCCGGCCCTGCGACTATTCCGGCATGAGCCACGACGCGATCGAAGCGCGGCGCGGGATCCAATGGCCGTGCAACGAGACGTCACCACATGGCTCGCCGCGGTTGTATACCGACGGTCGCTTTCACCACACCGACGGCAAGGCCAAGCTGATCCCGCTCCCGTTCGTCGACAACAACGAGCGCCCGGATGAGCAGTACCCGTTCTGGCTCAACAGCGGACGGGTGGTCGAGCACTGGCACACCCGCACCAAAACCGGAAAGATCGGCAACCTCAACAAGTTCAGCCCCACCCCGTACATGGAAATCAACCCCAGCGCGGCCGAGCGCCTCGGCATCCGATCGATGGAGTACGTCCGGGTGGTATCGCGCCGATCGGACGCCGTGGTCCTGGCGCAGCTCACCGAGCGCGTGGCACCCGACGCCGTGTTCATCCCCATGCACTACCACGACTGCGTCAACCGCCTGGTGCTAGGATTGCTCGACCCGTATTCGCGCCAGCCCGCGTACAAGCAGTCCGCGGTGCGGATCGAGAGGATTGCGGATCAAGACGCGGCAGCGGCGGCCGACCTGCGGGCGAGGTCCTATTGATGGAGGCCGCTCCGGTGCGAGAGGCAAATCCCCCCCTTCCCCCCTTTGTTAAAGGGGGGGGCGAAGAGGACAAGCGGGTCCGCCCTTCCGTTCCCCCCTTTGAAAAAGGGGGGCTAGGGGGGATTTCGCCACACCCCGTCAGTCAACACGGCGCGCCCGTGGATCTGGCCCAGGCCCATCCCGATCTGGTCGGGCAGCCGCTGACCATCAATGGTTGCGGCGTTGCGTCGTCCAACCTCAACCGGTACGTGCAGCACGGCTTTCACTTCACCGCGGACAACTGCATCGCGTGCCATGCGTGCGAGTCCGCCTGTTCGGAGAAGAACAACCTCCCTCCTCATCTTTCGTTCCGCAAAGTCGGGTACCTGGAAGGCGGGTCGTACCCGGACGTGTTGCGGTTGAACATTTCAATGGCCTGCAACCACTGCGAGAACCCGGTATGCCTCAAGGGATGCCCCACGCTCGCGTACACCAAATACGTGGAGTACGGCGCAGTGCTGCAAGACCCGGATATTTGCTTCGGCTGCGGCTACTGCACCTGGGTGTGTCCCTACAACGCGCCGCAGCTCGACCCGGTGAAGGGGCAAGTTGAGAAGTGCAACATGTGCGTGGACCGCTTGGAGATCGGGCTCAAGCCCGCGTGTGTGTCCGCCTGTCTGTCCAATGCCTTGGACTTCGGCGTGATCGAAGACATCCCGCAGGGCAAACGGCAGGCCAAGCTCGCGATCCCTGGATTTCCCGACCCGTCGATTTCGCGGCCCAACATCCGCTTTCAGCAGACCCGATCGCTGCCGGGTGAGTTTCGGCGCGCGGACGGCCAGCCCATCGCGTACCGGCGGGACCAACCGGGTGCGGACCGCTATGCCGTGGCTCCCGGTGGGCCATCGGGGCGAGCGGAGTGGGGATTGGCCAAGTTGCGATCGCGCGAGGATCCGTTGGTCATCTTCACGCTGCTGTCGCAGGCGGTGGTCGGCGCGTTCGCGTGGCTGGTGCTGGGTCCGTCGCTGGGCGGGGAGGGAGGCGCGGCCCTGTCGGCAACCACGCATCCGCTCGCGGTGACCGTCACGCTCTGGAGCCTGTTCGGTTTCCAAACCATCGGCATGGTGATGTCCACCCTGCACCTGGGTAAGCCGCAGTATTTCTATCGCGCCATGAACAACCTGCGGCACTCGTGGGTGAGCCGAGAAATCTTCGCCATGGGGACCTTCTATCATGTGCTGGGCGCACTCGCGATCGTGACTGGCTTTCCGGATCTGACGGCGTGGCTGCCTGCGGGCTTCGGAGATCGTCTGCCCGGGCTGCTCGGCGGCGCCGGCGTGATCGCCGGGTGTCTGGGCCTGTACAGCATGATCCGGTGTTATCGCATCAAGGCCAGACCGTTTTGGGATCACTGGCACTCGGGCGGCGCGTTCGTCTCGAGCGCTCTGATTCTGGGGAGCGCCGCGGTCGGCACGATCTTTTCCCTGGCCGAGGTCGCGGCCGGGCGCTCGCCGTATCCGGTCTCGCGGTTGGCGGCCGGGGTGCTGCTGTTCGGGCTCCTGCTTCAGGGAATTGCTCTGATCGCTCATATTCGATTTCTGGATCAACGGGGAAACGAAGCCGCGGTGTCACGCCGGCTCATGCTCACCACGTACGGCAAGACCTACGCCGGCCGCTGGGTGAGCTGGGCGCTGCTTGCGGCGTCCGCCGTCGCTCTGTTGGTCGTCAGCGCTGGAGATGCCGCAACCGGGCTGGTTCCGGCTGCGTGGGTTGCGGTGTTGTCGATCGCAACTGTGCACGAGCTGGTTGGTCGCGCCTTGTTCTACGTGGTGGTGGTGCCCACCACCCATCCGGGCGCGTTTTTTTGGGGCAACAAGGTATTTGAGACACACGCGCGGGCGACCGGCTTGGCTGAGCGACCCCAGGTGGGAGTGGTGCCTGATGGGCACTAGAGCCTGTCCATGAATGGTCATCTGCGGCGTTGCCGCTCTTTTGGTTCCACGGCCGCCTCACCGTCTCGGCGGCGCTCGTGGCTTGGCGCCACTTCTTCGTGGCGCCACTCGCCTCACGTACGAATACAGTACGCTGCGCTCCGGTGCTCGCGGCGCCTGGCATCTGACGCATTCCTGAACAGGCTCCAACCCCAGAACGGTTGGAGAGACGCTTAACGCATGGCTACCGTAGTGGCCATCAATATTTCCCCTGGCGGAATCCCCAAGCTGCCGATCTCGGTCGCCAACGTGACGTTGGACGGCATCTTGGGAGACGGGCGAGCGCATGCCAAACACGTTAAGCCCGACCGCGCGATTTCGCTGCTCGAAGAGCACGTGATCGACCAGATCCGACGCGAGGGGTATGCGGTGGAGCCGGGCGCGATGGGGGAGAACCTCACGGTGCGCGGGCTCGATCTCCTGGCACTGACTCCAGGGACGCGGCTGCAATTCTCCGGCGGGGTCGAGATCGAACTCGTTGAGCCTCGCAAGCCGTGTTTTGTGCTCGACGCGATCCACCCGGATTTGAAGAACGCCGTACAGGGTCGGTTCGGCTACATGGCTCGGGTAGTGACTGAAGGCGCGTTGCAGGTCGGCGAGTCGTTCAGCGTCCTTCCCCAGGTGATCGGCGCCATTTTGGCGGGTGGCTACAGTCGTCGTATGGGGCGTCCCAAGGAAGGGGTGGTGCTGTGGGACGGGCGCCCGATGATCGAACACGTGCTCGACGCAATGCGGACGATCTGCCGTCGGGTGGTCATCGTGGGCGCGTGCCGAGGGTGGACCCCCGAGCCGCCCATCATTCGCCTGGACGACCGGCAATCTGGTTTGGGGCCGTTGGGTGGAATCGAAACGTTGTTGTCGAGCGGACTGGCGAGCCGCTACCTCGTGGTGGGCTGCGACCAACCGCTGGTGACTCCGCCGATGCTCCGGCTGCTGCTGGACCCCCTGAATCCCGGCATCCCTTGTTTTCTGCGCGCGGAGGATGGATCAGAGCTCGACCCATTTCCGGGATACTTTCCCGCGACGTGGCTGCCGGTTGCGAGGGCTGCCTTACAGCAGGGCCGTCGTGCGATTCGCGACGTGGTGCGAAGCGATCGCTCGGGGTGGGCGGTGCTTCCCGAGGCGCTGCGACGTGGGGTCGAGAGCTTGAATACTCCCGACGAGGTCGTGCGCGCGACCTCGGTGCGCTGAGTCCGACCGAGCCATTCTCGACCATGCCGACAAAATTGTCGATCGAGGCTTCACAGAAGTGTTCGACAAATATGTCGAGACCGCGCTGGGTCGAGCCAAAGCGAAGCTAACCGTTGGTTTCACGCCGGCGTCAACCTGCTTGCTGATGGTACGCGGTTTGCTCTCTTGAGTGGTATTCAATCGACCACACGCCACCTCGACAGGCCGGCGCCGTATCCCGTGGTCGTCACTGGGAAGGTGGGAACCCGTCCGGATGGCATGGACTAGCGATCTCAAAGACACGATAGCGGCGAGTACGGAGTCTCGGCGCGACCGCGCGATCGATCCCTGGTCCGCACAAAGGAGGCCGTCGGCTTGACCCTGCGCGTGGTCGTCGTGGGCAACGGCATGGCCGGCGTCGCCGCCGTCGAAGCGATGGTGACCCGGCCCGATCCCCCCCAGGTGACGGTGTTCGGCGCGGAGCCCTACGTCAACTACAACCGAATCTTGCTCTCGGACGTGCTCGCAGCCGCCAAATCCGTGCAAGACACGATTCTCAATCCACGGGAGTGGTACGACCAACACGGGATCGACCTGCGCACCGGAACGCGTATCGCCGCGTTGGATCTCTCGAATCGAGCGGTGGTCACACACGAGGGCGCGCGTGCGGAGTACGACCGGTTGCTGTTGGCGACCGGCAGCACCCCGTTCCTCCCCAAGATCGCCGGGTTAGGTAAGCGCGGCGTGTTTACCTTCCGCAATATCGACGACACCGAGGGGATGATTCAGTGGGCCGCCACCCACCGGCGCGCAGTGGTGGTGGGCGGCGGGTTATTGGGCCTTGAAGCCGCGCGCGGGCTGATCAATCGCGGGATGCAGGTTACGGTGGTGCACCTGGCCGCGCATTTGATGGAGCAACAACTCGATGCCGGGGCCGGAGACCTGTTACGTCGTCGGATCGAAAAGTTGGGCATCGCGGTGAAGCGGTCGTGCACCGTGGAGGAGATCCTCGGGGACGACGCGGTGGCGGCCGTGCGGTTGTCCACGGGCGAAGTGATCGAGACCGAATTGGTGCTGGTGACCGCGGGCATTCGTCCCAACGTGCAACTCGCGCGCGAGGCCGGGCTGGCCGTGAACCGCGGCGTGTTGGTTGATGACACCATGACGACGTCGGCCGATGGCGTCTACGCAGTGGGCGAGTGCGTTGAACACCGCGGACAGACCTACGGATTGGTGGCGCCGCTCCTCGATCAGGCCAAAGTGGCGGCCGACGCGATCGCGGGCGACGGGCGGTTGCGGTACGCGGGATCGATCACGCAGGCCACGCTCAAAGTGGCCGGTATTCAACTCACGTCGATGGGCCAGGTGATCGAGCAGTCCGACGCGGACGAGGTGCTGCTCTCGTGCGACACCGGTGCGGAGACCTATAAGAAGATCGTGGTTCGGGAGAATCGGATCGTGGGCGCTATCTTCCTGGGCGATTCGTCGGGTAGTCGATCGGTTCGCGAGAAGATGACGGCCGGCGCCGATATTTCCGGAGAACGAGCGACCCTGCTGGTGGGTGGGGACGGGGTGGCCACCAGTGCGGCCGACCTGCCGGAGAGCGCGACGATTTGCAATTGCAACAGCGTGACAAAGGGCGAGATCACATCCGCGATCTTGGAAAAGGGGTGTACCTCGCGCCAACAGATCGCGGAGTGCACGCGCGCCACCACCGGGTGTGGGACCTGTGCCGGATTGGTCGATGAACTGCTCATGATCCTGGCGCCGCCCGCGTCCGGAGCCGCGGGTGTGGTCAAGCCTCTGAACAAGATCGAACAACTCAAGAAGGCCAAGCCCGGTCTGGACGTGCTCCCCGATCTCTACCGCTACGCCAAGGAAGGGTGGGAGGCGATCACGGAAGACGACGTGCAGCGGCTCAAGTGGTACGGCATGTTCCTGCGGACCCCCACGCCCGGGCACTTCATGCTCCGCGTGCGCGTGACCAACGGTATGGCCACGGCCGCGCAATTCCGTGAATTCGCCAGGATCGCTCGCGAGTTCGGCCGCGGGTTCGCGGAGTTGACCACCCGGCAGCAGGTCCAGTTACGGTGGATGACCGTTGACCAGATCCCCACGATTTTGGACTTGCTCAACGCGGCGGGGCTGACCACCATGCAAACCGGGATGGACAACGTCCGCAACGTCATGGGCTGTTCGGTCACGGGCCTGGCGCCGACCGAGACGATCGACACCGCGTGGATCACGCGGGCCCTGACCGATCGCTTCGTCAACAACCGGGAGTTCACGGATCTGCCCCGCAAGTTCAACATCGTCATCACGGGTTGTCGAGAGAACTGCACGCACTCCGAGTCTCAAGACATCGCGATGACCCCGGCGTCCCGCACCATGGACGGTGAACCCGTCATGGGATTCAACGTGGCAGTGGGCGGCAAGCAGGGCTCGGGCGGGTTCACCCCGGCGACGCCCCTGGATCTGTTTATTCGTCCCGAAGAGGCCGTGGATGTGGCGAGCGCCATTATCTTGACGTTTCGCGATCATGGCTCGCGCGAGGCCCGCAACAAATCGCGTCTCGCGTTTCTGGTCCACGATTGGGGAGCCAAACGGTTCCGGTCCGAGATCGAGCAGCGGCTGGGCCGGCCGCTCCTTCGGGCCGGGACCGATGAGCGCAATCCCAGAAAGAAGAACACCCACATCGGGGTATTCCGCCAGAAACAGCCCGGCCTCAACTACGTCGGCCTGGCGGTCCCGATCGGGCGCCTGACCGCGGAGCAGCTCGATGAGCTGGCCCGGCTCGCGGAGGCCTACGGCACCGGAGAACTCCGCATCACGCCGGAGCAGAACGTGGTCCTCGTCAACGTGCCGGACCGTCGGCTTGGCACCTTGTTGTCGGACGAACCGTTGCTCAAGGACGTGCCGTACAACCCGTCCGAGATCATGCGGGGCCTGGTGGCCTGCCCTGGTACCGACTTCTGCGGTCTCGCGTTGATCGAAACCAAGGCGCGGGCCCTGGCGATCGCACGGTCGTTGGAACAAACACTCTCGCTCAACAGACCCGTGTCCATCCACTGGTCCGGGTGCCCATCCGGGTGCGGCAACCATCTGATGGCGGATATCGGATTGTTGGGTAAACGCGCCAAGATCAACGGCCAAATCGTGGACGCGGTGGATATCTTCGTCGGCGGCCGATCAGGGCCGCGGACCGAGCCCGGCACCAAGATCATGGAGGACGTCCCCTGCGATGCGTTGGAGCCCGTGCTGGCGGGGCTCGCGCGCCACGTGGTCCGGGATAAGACCGTCGAGGTGCTGCACGGCGACGGGAGCGAGCGCGAAACGGACGGAGCGTCATGAGCGGCAACACAGCGAGAAAGGAGAAGGAGACCGCCGCGACGTCGATGCGCGAGGCGGTCTCCCAATTGGAACGGGAGTTGATTCTGCGGTCACTCGAGGCGGCGAACGGCAGCCAGTCCGAGGCGGCCAGGCGGTTGGGAGTCAGCGAGCGTGTGCTGCGCTATAAGATGAAAAAGTATCGGATTATCCGTTCGACAAAAGTGTCTTTCGTAGACAAAAATGTTTGACCTTGTTGTCGGACCCTGACGATCGGGCATCCCGGCTCTCGTACCAGCGCACGAATATCTCAATCTTTCTTTGGGGATGCCGCCCCCGTCGCACCCGCCGGGTGGGTTGGCCTCGTGCTTGCAATCAGTCCCGGATCATCCGGGAATTATTCACCAGCTCCCACGGGAGCTCACGGAGGAGGGCGGAATGCAGGTCGTGACGAACGACGCAAGGAAGGTGAAAGTCAGGAAGTGGACCGCAGGGGTGGCGATGGCCGTGCTGGCGTTTGGCGCACCCACGTACGCCGGCGCGGAAGAAGGCATGATGGAGGGTCTCAAAGGCGTGACAGTCACCGGGTACGTTGAGGCGCAGTACAACTACAACTTTAACGACCCCATTGACCAGACCAACGCGTTTCGCGCTTTTGACTATCAGGCCAACAGCTTCACGTTCAATATGGCGGAGTTGGCGTTCACGAAAGCTGCGGGAGATACGCCTGGGTTCGGCTTGGTCCTGAACTACGGGCAGGACGCACAACTCACCTCGTCAGCAGGGTCAATGGTCAGTTCGTCAGCGTCGACTACGACCGTGACCGACTCAACAGGAGCTCTGATCTCTGACGGTTCAGGCGGGTTTGTGCAAGCCACTACCGAGACAGAAACGAGCACGGCGGACGACTTCGATATTCAGCAGGCCTTTATTACGGAGAAGATGTTAGGCGGAGGCCTCGAGCTGAAATTCGGCAAGTTCGCGACGCTCGCTGGAGCCGAAGTCATCGAAGGACCGCTCAACTTCAACATCAGCAGGTCGTACCTTTTCTTCTACGCAATTCCTTTCACCCACACAGGTCTGCGAGGATCCTTCGCTACGCCGGTTGAGGGGCTATCCGTCACCGCTGGCGTCAACAACGGATGGGACGTCGTCAACGACGGCGACAAGGGCAAGACAGGGGAACTACAGGTCGCGTTCGCGCCGATGGACATGCTCTCGCTGGGGTTGACGGGATACTACGGCCCCGAGGCCTCTTTCACGGGCACGGATGCTCGCTCGGTCGTGGACCTGTTGGCCACGATCAAACCCATGGGCGGTTTGACCGTCGTGTTCAACTACGACCGTGGCACGCAGGAGGACGCGAGCGCGGCGGGGAGTGCGCTCTGGCAGGGCTACGCGGTCTACGTGAACTTGCCGGTCGGTGAGAAGCACGCGGTCACGCTTCGTGGTGAAGTCTTCGATGATCAGGACGGCTTCAGGACCGGGGTTACCCAGACGCTGCGGGAAGTGACACTGACCGGGGCCTGCAAGATGAAGGAGAACCTTGAGTGGCGACTGGAGCTGCGTCACGACGAGTCCAATCAGGACGTGTTTGTGGATGATCAGGGTGCCGCGGAGGATGCACAGAACACCATCGCGGTCGCCGCGTACTACACATTTTAACGATCCAGTAGGAAGGAGCAGTCTATGGGCAGCGACGGTGTCAAGAAGCGAGTCACGATCCTGTTGGCCGTGGCGGTCCTCTTCCTGGCCATCCCCTTCATGGGGATGGCCCAGGAGGCGGCCACGGAAGCGGCTCCAGAAGCAGCCGCGGAAGCGCCCGCCGAGCCGGCCGCAGAGGCCCCGGCGGCCGAAGCCGCGCCACCGGCACCCACGGTGGACACCGGAGATACCGCGTGGGTGTTGACCTCCACGGCGCTGGTGCTGCTCATGACTGCGCCCGGCTTGGCCCTCTTCTATGGGGGGATGGTACGGAAAAAGAACGCCTTGGGCACGATCATGCACAGCTTCATCATCCTCTGCGTGGTCAGCGTGATTTGGGTACTCTGGGGCTACACGCTGGCGTTTGGCCCGGATAAAGGCGGCTGGATCGGGGGGCTCGATTGGTTGGGATTGAACGGCGTGGGGGGTGACCCTAATACCGACTACGCGGGGACGATTCCACACCAGGCGTTCATGATCTTTCAGATGATGTTCGCGGTCATCACCCCGGCCCTCATCACGGGTGCATTCGCGGAGCGCATGAAGTTCTCGGCGCTGCTGCTGTTTGTGGTTTTGTGGTCCACGCTGGTCTACTCGCCGCTCGCCCATTGGGTCTGGGCCGTGGGCGGGTGGGTTCGCAACATGGGCGCTCTGGATTTTGCGGGCGGCACCGTGGTGCACATCAGCTCCGGAGTGGCGGCCTTGGCCGCCGCGATCGCCATCGGTCGTCGTCGTGGGTACGGATCCGAGGCCTTCACGCCGCACAGCCTGCCGTTGACGGTGCTGGGCGCTTCGTTGCTGTGGTTCGGGTGGTTCGGGTTCAACGCGGGCAGCGCGGTCGCCTCGGGCGCGTTGGCCACCAGCGCCTTCGTGGTGACCAATACCGCCACGGCCGCCGCGGCACTGACCTGGATGTTCGTGGAATGGGCCTACCGCGGCAAACCCACGGTGTTGGGCGCGGCCAGCGGCGCGGTGGCGGGGCTGGTGGCGATCACACCAGCCTCGGGCTTCGTGGGACCGATTTCCTCGATCTGGATCGGCATCGGCGCCGGCGTGTTGTGCTACTTCGCGTGTATCTTCAAGAGCAAACTCGGTTACGATGACGCGCTGGACGTGGTGGGCGTGCACGGCATCGGCGGGACCTGGGGCGCCCTCGCCACGGGGCTGTTTGCCTCCAAAGCGATCAACTCCGCGGGAGCCGATGGGCTCTTTTTCGGCAACCCGGGTCAGCTGATTACGCAGATCAAAGCGGTGCTGATCACGTGGATCTTTGTGTTCATCGCGAGCTTCATCATTCTGAAGATCGTCGATGCGATCGTGGGCTTGCGAGTCAGCGACGAAGAGGAGAAGATGGGGCTTGATCTTGGGCAGCACCACGAGAGCGCCTACAACTAGCCGAAAGCCGAGGGGATGAGCATGAAGAAGATCGAGGCGATCATCAAACCGTTCAAGTTGGACGAAGTCAAAGAAGCGTTGACGGATCTGGGTGTGCAGGGCATGACGGTGACCGAGGTCAAGGGCTTCGGGCGCCAGAAGGGGCACAAAGAAGTCTATCGCGGCGCCGAGTACGTGGTGGAGTTCGTGCCCAAGGTCAAAATCGAAATCGTGGTCAGCGACGCGATGTCGCAGCGCGCAGTGGAAACCATCGTACGCGCGGCCAAAACCGGGACGATCGGCGATGGTAAGATTTTCGTCACGCCGCTCGGAGAAGCGGTCCGTATCCGCACCGGAGAAACCGGGGAAGGCGCGCTGTAACGGGCAATCGACCACCGAGCAAACACGAAGGGTCGGCGTGTGCCGACCCTTCGTGTTTCAGGACGCTGAACGATTCGGCCCGACCGCGCCCGCACGAGGTCCGGCCGTCATCCCTCCGCAAACTCCGGCCAAATGTTTTACAATCGCCCGCGTCTCCACGCGGACACGGGAGGAACGATCATGCCTGAGACCACGCTCGCCGATGTAGGACAACTGCTGTTCGACACCGCGTTGACCATGACCCAATCCAGCATCCGAATTCTGATGGCCCTGGGGGCCGGTTTGGTCGCATTGCGTCTGTTGCGCTTTGCGGTTCAGCGTCTCGAGATCGTGCTGATCAAAGCCAAAGAATCCACCGAGATGGTTCCGGGTTCCACCAGGAAACGGGTCGCGACCCTGACGGGAATCTTGTCGACGATCGGCCGCTTCGCGATCTGGACCCTGGTGGTGCTGATCTGCCTGGATCAGGTCGGGGTGAATGTGACCCCGATTCTGGCGGGAGCCGGGGTGGCGGGCTTGGCGTTGGGCTTCGGTGCGCAGAACCTGGTCCGCGACGTGATCAGCGGATTTTTCATGATCTTGGAAGACCAGGTTCGCATCGGCGATGTCGCCATCATCAACGGGACCGGCGGGCTCGTGGAGGCCATCACCTTTCGCACCATCATCCTTCGCGACCTGGCCGGCGTGGTCCATGTTTTCCCCAACGGCTCCGTGAATACGTTGTCGAACATGACCAAGGTTTGGTCCGCGTACGTGATCGATGTGGGGGTGGCGTATAAGGAAGACACGGACCGGGTGGTGGAGGTGATGCGCGACGTGGCGGAATCGATGAGGCAAGACCAGGCCTTTGCGGCGAAGATCTTGGAGCCCATCGAAATCTTCGGCGTGGATAATTTCGGCGAATCGGAGGTGACGATCAAGGCGCGGCTGAAGACGTTGCCGATCGAGCAGTGGAATGTGGGCCGGGAGTATCGCCGGCGGCTCAAGAAGGCGTTCGACGCCCAAGGGATCGAGATTCCCTTTCCGCACCGATCCCTCTATATGGGAGACGCGTCAAAGCCCTTTGAGATCCTCCTCAAACAGGCCTAGCCCGGGTTATCTATGGGTGATCGTCGCCAACGGGAGATGGCCCGTGGTTTGCCTGTTGACTTGGGGCCTCGCTGCGAGTGTTGTCGCATATGCCGCTGACGCGATGTTCAGCGTTGCTCACGGGCCGTTTGTCTTCCGTTTTGCCGAATCCGATCGACCATTGGTACGCGCTCTCGAACCGCTGGCGGATCGGGCCTGGCAGCGGGTTGCCGCGGATCTAGGCCTCACGCCTCCCGGCCCCATAACAATCGTTTTGGCGCCTGACAACGAGGCGTTCAACCAATTCCAACCTCCCGACAGGCCGCTGCCCGATTGGGCCGTGGGTGTGGCGTATCCCGGCGCCATGACCATGGTCATTCGCTCCTATCACGTTCCCGGCTCACCGCGGCAGGATGTGGGTTCGATTCTCATTCACGAACTCACGCACCTGATGCTCGGCGTACGGTTCGGCGAGCACTCGGTACCGTTTTGGTTGCACGAGGGCCTTGCCATGCATGAGGCTGGTGAATGGCATGCGGGGCAAGAATGGGATCTGATCCGGGCCGTGCTGGCGAATCGCGTTCCGCCGCTCGACGCGTTGACCGGGGTGGGAAGAAACAAAGCCGAGGCGAGAACGGCCTACGCGCTCAGCCAGGCGCTCGTGGGGCATATCATCGCCACGTACGGCCGGGAGGCGTTCGGCGCGTTCGTGGGGCAACTCGCCGAGGGCCGATCATTCGGAGACTCGCTCGTCAGCGCACTCCGCGTCACGCCGGAGCGTTTCGAGGAGAAGTGGCGGGCTCACCTCGATCGCCGCTACACGTGGATCCCCTTGATCACGAGTTCCACCGCTCTGTGGGTTCTCATGATGGCCGTGGCGTTCGTGGCCTACGCCGTGAAGAAAAGGCGGAACCGGAAAATCGCCGCGGCGTGGGCCGAGGAAGAGCGGGAGAACGGACAGTCTGTAGAGACCCCTGGAAAATATTCCTAGCCGGGGTCCCCCCTGGCCGTTCGACCACCCGGCAGGTGGTCAGTATCGCTGGTTCGATACGCGTCGAACGCCCGGTGATGACCATCCATTTCCAGGATGACTTTCTTGCCCGTCGAAACACCGTTCAGTTTCGTAGCCACCGCGTTTCGCAGCTCGAATGTCTGAATTTCGCCTTCTTCGGTCTTGAGGGTGATCTCCTTGTTAAAGCGGTCGAAAAAGGGTGGAGCACTGTGCTGAACCGTCCCGGTAATGACGTCGCCGATATAGGCCCCGGTGCCGCGGGGCGGGGCGACGGCAAGGATGGAATTCCCCTTATCCAGGATCAGGTCGACCTCATCGCCCGGCTTTAACGATGACATGCCGTCTCTTTTGGCCTCCGCAACCGCAAGGCTGCGCGTTGTGCCTTCGGCGGTTCGGAGAAAGACCATCCCGCTCTCGACCCTCGTCACGGTCGCGGTCAGACTCCGATGGGAAGAAGGGTCCTTCTCCTGGAGATAGGGTTCTACCGGGTGGCTTCCATACGCGGTGGCGGACCATGGAGCGAGGAGCAAAATCCCTAGGAGTGACGTGCGTGTTTGCATGGTAAGCCTCCTCATTGAGAGGCCGCTGCTGCGCCTCGGGCGCTTGTCGGCGCTCAGTGGACGACAGCGCGGGTATTGGGGGACGGTGCGGACTTCATGTCAGTCACAGCGTATTCCACGAACGCGTCTTCGTAGATTGTTTGGATGTCCTCACGGTTGAGCGCCCGCGGGTTGGTGCTCAGGAACGGGTCCTGTAACGCCTGCTCGCTCAGCGTCGAAATCGCGTCCTTGTTTATACCCACCTTGTCCAGGCTGGTGGGAAGGCCCACATCAACCATGAGCAGCATTACCGCATGGATCGCCTGCTGGGCCGCTGTGCGAGCACTCAGCCCGCCCACAGGCTCGCCGAGTGCCTCGGCCACCCGCGCCATGCGCCGCACGTCGGCGTACATGTTGGCCTTCATCACGTGGGGCAGCAGAATCGCGTCGCTGATCCGCTCCGGGATATCGAACAGCCCCGACAGCGAGTGCCCAAGTGCGTGGACCGCTCCGCTCCGTGCGTTGGCGGAGGCCTGCCCGGCTTCGAATGCTGCCAGCGCCATCTGCTGGCGAGCACTCAGATTCTTGCCGTCGGCGACGGCCGCGCGGAGATTCTGCGAGATGAGTCGCATCGCGTCGAGCGCGAGCGTGTCGCTCAGGGGGTTGGCCCACGTGGAACAATACGCCTCAATCGCGTTGGCGAGGGCGTCGACGCCGGTGCTCGCAGTCAGGTCCGGCGGCATGGAGCGGGTCATCAACGGATCGATGAAGACCCGCATCGGGATCAGTTTGGGGCTGAAAATCTCGATCTTCCGTTGATGCGCCCCGTCCCGCACGATGCAGAGCGGGCTGGTTTCGGCGCCGCAGCCCGCCGTGGTGGGAACCGCGTAGAGCGGGGTGATCGGCCGACCGACGCGATCCACACCTTCGTAGTCGCGGATCGAGCCGCCGTTGGTGAGGACGATTCCGACCGCCTTCGCGGTGTCGATCACGCTTCCGCCCCCGACCGCGATGAGCAGATCCGTCCCCGCCTCCTGGCACCGGCGGGCGATTTCGGCAATCACGATCTCGGGTACCTCGCGCGAAGCCTGATCCATCACGTCGCAGGGCACGTCGGCCTCGGCGAGCGAGGCCTGTACGAGCTCGGCGAGGCCGTTCTGAGCCACGCTCTGATCCGTCACGATACTGACGTGTGAGGCGCCCTCGCGTGCGGCGTGGCGCCCGATTTCCCGCGCGCAATGGGTGCCGAATACCACCTCGCGAGGCCAGATGGACAACGTGGTCGACTTCGGCTTGGCGACCCGTCCTTTCCAGCGCGGGGTCAGCGAGGCCCTCAACGCGATGGGCTTGATGCCCCGAGCCCGGGTGGGCGGAAAATCCGACTTTGTCGATAAGGCGACCCACGCCATCACGGCAATGGCCCCGAGCAGCGCGGCGGCGCCGAACCCCAAGAGGCCCCGTGCGTTCCATGACGACCGGGCCGCGGCGTCGGCCGCTTCGGCACCCGGTTGAGTGTTTCCGAGGCTCCGCGCCGAGACCATCGCGTCCGAGATCTCGCCCATGACGCGGGCCATCTGGGCGTCGACCGACGCATCGTAGAAGCGCGACACCCGACGGCCGTCAGCGACCGCGTCGACGAGGCGGGTGATTTCCTCGCCGGGAATCTGCGCGCGGCGGGCGTTCAGCGACACCACCAGCGCATCGGTGTTGATCGCGATGCGGCGCTCCATCTCGGAGAGCACCCTCATTCGCGAGAGGAGCTGCTCGGCGAAGCGGGGCGTGTTGGGCGGCACTGCGGTGGCGGTCTGCACAATGACCTCGCCGAGGCGCTCCTGAAACCAGGCACCGCTGCGAACGCGTCCCAGCAACTCCTGTGCCTCGCTGAGAGCGGTGTCGAGCGATGATCGCTCGTCGTACAAGCGCCTCGCGGTCGTGGCGATTGAGAGCCCGATTGCCTCCTGCAGTCTTGCGTTGCGTCCCTCGGCGAAGGTGAGCGCATCGTTGCTGACGTCTCTCCAACGCCGGGCAAGTTGGGTGAGTCGCTCGGCGTCGAGCTCCTCCACGGCGAGAAGCCGATTCCCGATGCCTTCTTGGATGCGAGCGTCAGGTTCATACGTCATCCACTGATTCCCCACCCATCCCGGGGAAACGAGCTGTTCCGGTTGGATTCGAGCGGGTGCGTTGCTTGTTGCGGCCAGCGCGACGGCTCCATCCGGGATCACGCCCACGGCCAGAAGGAGCCGGACGATCCAGAACGCTCCGCTCCAGGAAACAGCCTGCGCGTACGGGGGCACCCGCCTTGGATGACTCTTCATAGCGCACCTCTTTTTGTTGAACTACTCGACCGGCAACGCGGATGTTGCGGGGGGGGCGCGCGGCCTGTACGACGCGCCGTATGACGACGCGTGAACTCTGGAATGCGGCCTCGCTTCCATGGACCACTCCACCATGGTTCTGGCCATACAACTGGAGCGTTTGGAAAAGGACGAATGAGGGGAAACGACCCGATGAATTCTTAGCGCCGCAACCGAGGCGAAGTCAAGGTGAGCGCAACGACGCCTGTCCAGGCGCCCGTCGCGCTGTTCCTCGTGCTCTACCGCCCCTCAATCTCCCCACTTGCGCCCTCGGAATTTCCGGGCACGGCGGCTTCTGAGTCGACGCTGCACGGTTGGACCGTAGCCCACAAACCTCGGCGCCGGCCCGTTTCGGGCCGGC
>JBFLXB010000049.1 GCA_040757335.1 Nitrospirota bacterium
CCATGCCCGTTGACCCCCCTGGCCCCTGTCCACAGGGATAGATCGTCTGCTGCAGTCAAGTGGGGAATTCAGGTCCGGATCTGGGGCAGGACGCCCGTGCCAAACCTCCTGTGGGAAGACGGCCAGACAGGTGAGAACGTGAACCGCCCAGAAGTGAATGGGAACGGCCATGGTGGCCGATCCCATTCACTTCTCCCCAGTCGCCTAACCGCAACCGTTTCATCCCTGCCATGAGCATCTTGGGGTGGGTTTTGACACGATGTCAGAACCCACCCCATCGTGCACACCGGACCGCGGTGCTTGGGCGGGGTGGCGCGCGGGTTTGTGGTTCGGAAACACGCGGAACCCCAACCCCGAAAAATGAATTGGCCCCTGCGGGGTGGAGTGAGCCCGGCCCCCTCCATCCCTCCCCGGATAGGGAAGCGATCCTGCAGGCCTCCGCCCGTTCTGGGACGTTGGCGACGACCGCACCCTACGAAGCGAAAAACGATTCGGGGGCCGTTGGGACGGCGTGCCCTGCGACGTCCCAACGGCCCGGGGCGAACGAGAGGAGGGTGCCGCTATAGCCACCGCGCCGCTGGACCAGGTCCTAGACGATGTGTATAATGTAGAAAATCATATTTTACATATATGACAGGAAGGGGAACGATGGAAAAGACCATTAGCGCGACTGATGCAGTCCGCACGTTTTCGGAGATCTTGAATTCGATTAAGTACCGGGGTGATCGGTACACGATCGTGCGTGGCGGTAAACCAGTCGCGCTCATCGGTCCGGCCGAGACGCCGGTTCGGGAACGAACGCTCGGCGAACTGAACGCGCTGCTTCGTCACGTGCCTCGACTCGGAGAGGAAGCCGAGCGGTTTGACAAAGATCTACGGGAGATCATCACCCATCAACTCGCTCTGCCGGAGCCGGGTCGGTGGGGGTGATCCTCGACACCAGCGTCTTAATTGCGGTTGAGCGAGGAACCATCGCCCTCGAGGTCCTGACCGAAGGGAGAGAAGACGAGCCGTTTGGCCTGAGCGTCATGACAGTGGCGGAACTCCTCCACGGGGTGCATCGGGCGGATTCCGAGCGGCGGCGACTGGTCCGGGAAGCGTACGTCGAGAAGATTATCGAGAGTTTCCCCCTGTACCCCTTCAGCGTGGGTGCCGCCAGAATCTACGCCAGCCTTTGGGCCAGCTTGGCCAAGCGCGGCGTCCAGCTGGGGGCCCACGACCTCATCATTGGCTCGACGGCAATCTCGCTGGGGTTTTCGGTCCTGACCGCGGATCTCCGGGACTACCGAAAGATCAAGGGTCTCACGGTCGAGACCGTTCGATAACGTCTGGGAATTCTCGCCTCTTCTAGCGAGCCCCTGATCTAGCCGTCTCGTCGTTTCCCTCCTCCCCGGCCTCTGTTTCGGGACCCCTGAGACGAAGGCCGATGTCTTTTCTCGGCACTCCCCCGCATGTCTCTCATTCTCCTTCAGCCCGAAAAACGACCTCCGGATTCTGCGTGATCGGGGCGCGGCCCCGAACTCGTTGAATCCAGGCTAAGGAGGTTGCGATGGACGACACTCCAGACGGTAGAGCCGGACCTGCGTGCGGGCATGACCCGTCGAGGAAGGCGATCGCGGTGGTCCGGATCCAGATGGTCCGGGAGGGAAGGTTTCCCTACGGGTCCACCGCCATCGGCCAGTCCTCGGACGCGGCCAAGCTCGTCCAGACCTATCTCGCCGGCGCGGACCGCGAGTACTTCGTGCTCCTGCTGCTGGACGGCAAGCATCGGGTCAACGCCCTCAACGTGGTCGCGATCGGCTCGTTGACCGCGGCGCTCGTCCATGCCCGGGAGGTCTTCAAACCTGCGGTGCTCTCCAACGCGGCGGCCGTCATCTTGGCGCATAACCACCCCAGCGGCGATCCCGAGCCCAGTCGCGAGGATCGAGAATTGACTGAGCGATTAGTCAAGGCGGGGCGGCTCTTGGGCATCACCGTGCTCGACCACGTGATCGTGGGCGAGGAGCGGTTCTTCAGCTTCGCGGATCACCACCTGATTCCGAATGGAGGGTCCTTATGACGACCAAGACCATGCCGGTCACGCTGGAGCTATCCAACGCATGCACCGAACCCGTCCCTACCGACACCCTCCTGACCGCCCTCAATGCCGAGCAGCGCGAGGTGGCGATGCATGGGGAGGGGCCGCTGCTGGTGCTGGCGGTGGCGGGGTCGGGCAAGACCACGGCCATGGCGCATCGGGTCGGCTATCTGGTGTCAGCGCGGCAGATTCCGCCCGCTGAGATCCTGTGCCTGACCTTTACCAACAAGGCGGCCTGCGAAATGCGAGAGCGGATCGCCCGCGTGGCGCATCGGCCGATGCGGGACGTGACGGTCGCGACCTTCCACGGGTTCTGCGCCCGCCTCTTGCGCGCGCACCACGACCTCATTCCCCGCAGCGATCGCTTCCGCATCTACGACGGAGACGACAGTAACCGGCTGGTCAAAGCCGTGGCCACAGAGCTCGACGCGGCTGGGATGTGGGAGTCGTTGAGAGCGGACATTGACCGACTCAAGCACCTGGGCATTGCGCCGGGCGACGAGTTCGCCGCGTCGACGGGATCCGTCCCACCAGGCGCCTACCTCGCCCTGCTGGACGAGGCCTACCGCCGGTACGAGCAACATCTCGAACGGGACGACGCGCTCGATTTCCCGGATCTGCTGGTCAAGGCCCTGCGTCTGTTGGAGACCCATGCTCCGGTGGCGGATCGGGTACGGCGTCGTTATCGCCACATCCTGGTCGACGAGTACCAAGATACGTGTCCGTTGCAGGAACGCGTGCTCCAGCTCCTCGCGGCTCCGGCCTATAACGTCTGCGCGGTCGGGGACGACGACCAGGCGATCTACGCGTTTCGGCACGCGGACGCAGCCGGCATCCTCAACTTCGAGGCCCGCTTCCCCGGGGCGAAGGTGATTCGGATGGAAACGAATTACCGCTCCAGCGGGACGATCATCGCGGTCGCGCGCCGGATCATCAGCGCCAACCGCCACCGCACGCTCAAAGCCATTGCCACCCCCAACGCCACTGGCGAGCCTGTGGAGGTGGTCGCGTGTCGGTCCGCCGCACACGAGGCGGGCTGGATCGCCGAGTCCATTGTGCACCTCGCGCGGGACGGGGCCGGGTTCGGGGAGATCGCCATTCTGGGCCGCGTGGCTTCGCTCTTCCGTCCAATTGAGCAGGCGCTGGCCGACGCCCGGATCCCCTACAGCCTGGTCGAGGGGCCGGCGTTCTGGGAGCGCCGAGAAATCAAGGACGCGATGGCCTTCCTCCGCTTCATCGACGATCCCAGCGATGCGGTCAGCTTCAAGCGGATCGTCAACCTCCCGCCGCGAGGCGTAGGGAAGCGGGACATGGCGCGGATTGATCACGCGATCGTGGCCCACCGCGGCCAGCCGGTGACGGAGATCCTGCAGAGTATCGGTAGGATCCCGCCACGGCTCCGCGCCTTCCTCAACATGATGGACGCGCTCCGAGCCACGTCTCTTCCGATGAGCCGCTTGCTCGAAACTGTCCTGGAGCGGGTCGGGTACGAGGAGCACGTGACCAAGACCTACGCCGACTCAGCCAAGCGGCTGGCCAACCTGACCCAGCTCGTCGACCTCGCGCGGCGCTTTGACCGGGAGGTGGGAGGGGACCTGGGGGCCTTTCTCCTACACGCCGGCGTCGCCGGCAACGACCACGAGGCGGCTGGCAATCAGACGAAGACCGTGCGGCTCATGACGATCCACGCGGCCAAAGGCCTCGAGTTCCGGATCGTCTTCGTCGTCGGATTGGAGGACGGCGTGCTGCCCCACGCGCGCAACCGCGACAACCTCGAGGAAGAGCGGCGGCTCTTCTACGTGGCCGCGACGCGGGCGCGAGAGCGGCTCTTCCTCTCATGGTCGGCGCAACGGGTGGTCCAGGGACGAGAAATGAGTCATCGGCTGTCGCCCTTTGTGCGCGAGGTCCTGCCACAAAGGGCCGGAACGTGGGGCCGTGAGCGTGCCGACACGGCCGCCGATCCCGTGGTGATCTGTCACCAGCCCCGCCTTCAGAGACAGCGGAAGACGGTCGCGTAGCCGGTAGAGGAGGGACGTCCATGGCACTGTCGCACAGCAGGGTGACGCGATACGACTTCTGCCCGCGAGCGTACCGCTACTACTACCTCGATGGATGGCGACCCGTGGCGAAGAAGCCGGCGCTGCTCTTTGGCGACGCGATCGACCGCGGCCTCACCGCCCTGTTCCAGCGCGGCGCGGAGCCGGTGGCAGTCTTTGAGGCCGCATGGCAGGCGCTCAAGGACGCTGGGGTGGAGTGGGGCAAGCGATATTCGTGGGAGGCGCTCTTGGAGATCGGCAGGGGCGTGTTAACGCGCTTTGTGGCGGAGGAACTGCCCCGCTTCTCGAACGTAGCCCCCGAGCACGTGCAGCGAAGTCTCTCCGCCGAAGTCGACGGCGTCAGCTTTGTCGGGTATCCAGACCTGTACGGCGAGGTCGATGGCCTGCGCACGCTCGTGGATTTCAAGACCGCCCAGTCCGTCTACGACGCCGAAGAGGTCCAGCTCAACGAGCAATTGACCGCGTACTGGTGGCTGCTGGAGGCCAATGGCATCCCGGTGGATCGCGTGGCGTTTTGCGTCCTGCTCAAGCTCAAAGAACCGAAGATCGCCTGGTCCTTCGCAACCAGGACGCCGCAAGACATCGCGGAGTATCGGGCGAAGCTGGCCCTCGTGGCCGCCGACATCGCCCGCGGCCGCTTCCCCAAGAAGACGTCATCGTGCGGACTGTGGAGCGGGTGCGACTATCGGCCGTTGTGTCTCGGAAACGAGTCCGCCATCCGCACGCACCTGGTACTAACCGAGGAGATGTCGGACGAAGAAATCGTCGTGTAAAAGAAGGAGAGGACACCATGAATACGGGACAGAACGGAAAGGCCAACACGGGGAACGGAGTCGTTACACTCGATCCGGCGGAGCAGCTCCGGAAGGAGACCGAGATCAGCGACCGCGATTTCTACGCGGTGTACGACCGCCGACACGGCAAGCGCCTGATCCCCAGCGCTCGGGTCTACAACAACTGGGCCAAGGAAGCCGGGATTAAGACGCGGATCATCGAGGCCGGATGCGACGCGGACAAGGCCTGGGCGCACGTCAAGGGCTGGATCGGCCCGGAGACGAATCCCGTCCTGCAGCGCGAGGCGCGCGTCACGATCGTCTGGAAAACCGAGTGCGAGGATCTCGTCTGGAACGCCATCGCGCCCAAGACGGATCACAAAGGCCAGGTCGTCAAAGCGGGCAAACCCTACACGATCGGTCCCGACGGACACCCGGTCCTGACCGAACCGAGCGACCAGTTGGCCATCATCCAACAGCTCTCACGGCTGAAACGCTTCGGGGAACGCACGGCGGTGACCAAGGCCGAGGCGATCGTGGAGAAGAAACTGCTAGGCGTCGAGTATCGCGAGCCCGAAGAGATCACGCACGAGCAGCGGGAGACCGAGGCCGTGGCAGCAGCCAATGGCGAAACGGTGCAGCAGGCCCCAGGATCGGCCATCGAGCCGAAGCCGCCAATCGGGAACGGAGCTGCTGCAGCGACAGGCGAACCCTCTCGCCCTGGAAACCGGGCGCTGAACACAGTCGTAGAGATCAACGGCAAGCGTTTGCGGACGGCCGGCATCCAGGCTGATCAACTGCAGGCGATTTGGGCGGCGGCTCAGCGGTTGGGGAAAGGACCCGTGGCCGAGGTGCTCAAGGCGTTTGGCGCGGGGAAATCCGTACAGCTCTCGCGTGAGAAAGCGGACCAGGTGTTGGCGCGGCTCAAAGAGCGAATGTCGAGACTTCCTTGGTGACCGACTTCGGGCAACGCATTGCCCCTGGCTGGCGGGTTGTCCTACTCATATCGGGGCTGACCGCGCTCATATTTGGAAGCGTTCCATCAGCGGTCGTTTTCTGGAGTCGCTTTGTGAACTCGAAAAACCAAACGACATAGGAAGTTAGGCGAGCAGAAGGGAGAAGGGCACGCGTTTTTCAGCGTCCCATGTCTCGGCCGAACGGTGTTCCCCGACGCGCGGAACATTTGTGATAAAATGTCGTCGTGCGTACGCCATCCCTGCTCGAAACGAACCCTTATCTCAAGGACCCTGACAAGTACCAGAAGGCCCTCATCACCAACGTAAGCAGCTCTTCCGCGATTGAAACCGGCGCGTCCGTGGAATCGATTATAGAAACACTGACCGCGTCTGAAGTCACCAGCCAAATCAAGAAGCGGCTTCGCTCCGTTCGATAATCTCGGCAAAGATCCGCGTCATCGGCTCGTAGTTCCGCTCCAGCCCCGCTCGTACCGCTGAGAAATACGCCTCTCTTTTCTCACCAACAATCGCCCGGAAATCCAACAAAGGCAGTCCGGCCTGTAAGGCCATCAGGGACGAAAGCAATCGCGCGACACGCCCGTTTCCGTCTCGAAACGGGTGAATGAGCACCAATTCCGTGTGCACTTCCGCCAGTGCGCGCGCTACCTGTCCCTTGCCTGAAAAATTACAGGGTGTATCACGCTGCAACGGTCCTTGCTCGAACTCTGTCATCAAAGTAGCGATACGCGCTGCGGGAGCAAAAGGGAACTCTTCCTTACTGACGTTCACCTGCCGATACCGTCCCGCCCACTCATAGATATCCCCGAGCCACACTCGGTGAATTTCACAAATATCGGCTGCGGTGAAGCGGTGGGTCGCGTTAAGTGTCGCGATGAACCGATCTGTCGCGCGTTCAAGTGCCTCGGCCTCCGCGTCGTCCATCGCCTGCTTGGACGTGATCCCAAGGCGGTTCCTCAGAACCTGCTCGTTCGAGCCAGGCTCAAACTGCGCCTCGGGCAGTTCCGACACGTCATAGCGATTATCAGGTGTCAATTCACCCCCAGCACTACTCCAAACAAGTCGCGTTGATTTGGTCCGATGCCCATTACCGGCCCCATACACTCGCAGATAAGTAGCCTGTCCCTGTCTCTCAATAGAGCACCGCTCACACACGGAGGACCAGTGAACTTCCCTCTTGTTCACCACGACCCGTTAGTTGGCAGGACACCAAGTACCAATAACAACCGGATACCTTTTGGCCTTCCCGCCTTTAGAGATACGGATCGAACTAGACTCCTGTTGTAGTTGGTGTCCTATATAGGTCGTATCAACGATAGGACTGGCGAGGAGCGCTTTCCCTAACATGGAGATACGCTCCTTCGGAGTGACCAGTTTGATGGTCGACGCATGATAAGAGTCGCCCGAATCAAGGACTAAGAAGCCTTCCGGCATCAGATTTTGACACACCTGGTGTACTATGCGCGTGTTTCCTTCCGAAACCTCACAATGAAAATCGAGAAACATCAGGTGTCGACTCTCATTTTGTCGGTCAAGTATCTCTGAACCCAGACTGACGTTGGCACTATCCCCTTCTACCAGCCTTTCGAGAACGCCTGACTCTAGGTCATCACGCCCGCACACAACGGCGAGGCCTTGTCCATTGTGAAAAAATGTTGCCTTTAGCAAAGCGTCGGTACACTGGCCTTTTCTGATGCAGGCTGAAAACACTGCCTCCCAGAATGGCAGCTTTGTGTTCTCCCGAATCAAGAGTGCCTGCTCGACAATCTCTTTCTCGAAGTCCGTCAGTGCGACCCGCTCCTGAAGCGGCGGTGGTGAAATATACTTGAAGACCGTGCATCCCTTGACTGTCTCTTGTGCGAGAAGAATAACGCGGTACGCCACCGCAGCTGATTTTCCCAAGAGGCCAGTCAAGTCGGCTGAGGTTAGTCTGGGCACGACACTCGCTCCTTTCAACTCTCAGGCCGTGCTGCGCCCTCGATTGAGCGAAAA
The DNA here is from genome assembly GCA_040757335.1 of Nitrospirota bacterium. NCBI lineage: Bacteria > Pseudomonadati > Nitrospirota > Nitrospirota bacterium. Next base: position 7,874 of record JBFLXB010000049.1, read on the forward strand.
TTGCCATAGTTGAAGTCTTTGATTCGTTCATTCAACGGCAGGTCACAGGTCGCGAGTAAAACCTCTCGTAAGCTAACGGGCACTCCAGGGAGAGGCGCGCTCACTCCACTCACAACCAAGCTAGACACAGAGCGCAAACCTGCTCTATTGAGATAGAAAACACGCGTGTTTCCTTCAACAGCGACAAATGAGTCCTGCCATTTCTCGAAAACCGGCGGCGTGACCGTCGAGACGTACTGCCCATCCGCAAAAATATCTGCCGGCTCGCAGAAAGGAATTGAGTAGCGATTGTACAGCGTCACCAGGTGTCCAATTTGGCGGTACTTGAAAGAGCGCACTCGGCGGACCACCAGTTGGACAGGCTCGACAGGATGGTCTAGCGGCACCTCCTGCATTTCAATTGAAACGGAAGGTGTGCTGTACTGATTCACGCCTTCCTTGAGCAGCCTTATCAGGCTCTCCGGATTGCCTCTTTCCAACCGCAGCCCCGGCCGGTTGGTATCTGCCTGGGGAATGAGTTGGTCCAACGTCTTCAGGAGGGCATCGATCACAGGACGGTGCCTGATTCCGATATACACAGCACCCTTTGGTGAAAACGGTGTTTCGCTGATATTTAGTACAAAGGCCGCGTTGTGGCGGTCGTCTACTCGGCTGAGGACGAAACAGCTAAGAGGGATCTCGCTGGCCTCGACGATCCGGGCCCCAAGCTTCTTAAGTACTCGTCGTCGTTGTCGTTCCCTAGCGGACGGCGATCCCGCCTTTATCAGAATATCGACTGCGGCACCGGCGAACATCCAGTGTATGACTGAAGGAAAGAGCTTCCAGAACCAACCCGAGTCAGCACACGAGACAACCAGACGTTTGCCCGGTGTCGCCATCTCTCTGACCAGGTCGTCGTACAATTCGTCATCGCCGTACCTTGCGACATCGAGACTTAGGGAGTCAGTGACGTTTGTATGCTCATTTCGGATGAAGTCCACGACAGCGGACTCACCTGCCTCCAGCAAGAAACGAACTTCATCCTCAGTTATTTCAAAATTGGTACTCGATATGTCGCCGGTTTTTATCTCAACAGAACTGATATTGCTTTGTATACCGGTCTGCAGTTTCGTGGCTCCGCTAATGGCTGCGTCGATCAAGCGCAAGACCAACCCGCTGAGCGTGCGGTCTATCATCGGGGTTTCATTTCCCACAAGGCGAAACGCTAGAATGCGGCCCCCGAGAGCTTGTGCGTCGCCTTCCGAACTGGCAAACACGAACGATGGAAGATTGCTCAACATGCCGCCGTCAACGTAGAGAGCGTTTCCAGATTCGACGGGTTCAAAGAAAAGTGGAATGGAGCACGAGCTGCGGACAGCCATCGCCACGGTTTCATCAGGCGTTTCCTGCTTGCTCCAGACCTTAGGACGCCTCCCGGCCAGGTCTGTTGCGACCACCCAGGTTGGCAGAATCAGATCCTTGAACTTTATGGGCCGCTGAGCTCCTGGAAGCAACTCGGCAAGGAGTTGATCCAGCCATTCTTCCAGTTTTTCAGACGAGTAAGCCGAACCACTAAGGAGGACCTTCCCGAGAAGCCTTTTCCGGCCCAAAAGAAACGGACTTGCCACACGACCCAACCAAGGCGTAGAAATTCGGCCTTGGGGTTCTGCAAGCAATTCACGGAACTTCAGGTAGGCGGTCTTGTTGAGCAGAAACTGTGGGTCTGCCCCAGCTCCAATCAGAACGGCAATAATTGATCCGGCCGATGTGCCAGCGACTTCTGAGAAATTGACTCCGCATTGAATCGCTGCTTTGTATGCGCCAACGTGAGCTGCACCTCGGCAGCCCCCGCCTTCAAATACTCCTCGACAGGCCTGGAAAAAAACTGTCGACGGGTATTGCACATTCGGACTCACGCTCCACCTCCGTCGCCAATTCCTGCTCTGTTCGTCATCACGCCGCCCACTCTGCGCACAGCACCTCGGCTTGTTCGAGCACCGTCTGCGTGGCCTTCTCTTGCTTGTCTGGCGGGTAGCCGTGCTTGCGCAAGATGCGTTTCACAAAAACTCGTAGTTGCGCGCGCACGTTCTCGCGCACCGTCCAATCGATTTTCACGTTCTTGCGCACGGTCTCGACCAGTTCCTTGGCGATCATCTTGAGCGTCGGTTCGCCCAGAACCTTCACCGCGCTGTCGTTGACTTCCAGCGCGTCGTAGAACGCGAGTTCGTCGTCGGACAACCCAAGCTGCTCGCCGCGCGCGTTCGCGGCCCGCATGTCCTTGGCCAGACCGATCAACTCTTCCAGCACCTGCGCGGCTTCGATCGCGCGGTTTTGGTAGCGACGGATCGCTTGTTCCAGCATGTCGGCAAACGAGCGACCCTGTACCACGTTCTTTTGCCGACGCAGGCGAATCTCGCCAGTCAATAGTTTGCGTAACAGTTCCACAGCCAAGTTACGCTGCGGCATGCCGCGGACTTCGGCGAGGAATTCGTCGGAGAGAATGGAGATGTCCGGCTTCTTGAGGCCCGCGGCTGTGAAGATGTCCACCACCTGATCGGAGGCCACGGCCTTGGACACGATCTGCCGGATCGCGTGGTCGAGCTCTTCATCGGTCTTGCGCTCGCCGGGCACGTTCTTGGCCAGCACCGCGCGCACGGCCTGGAAGAACCCGACGTCGTCGCGAATACGGAGCGCGTCTTCGTGGGGCACCGCGAGGGCAAACGCCTGCGACAACTCGGTGACCGCTCGGAGCAATCGGGGCTTGCCGTCCTCCAATGCCAGGATGTGTTCCTGCGCAGCAGGCAGGGCGCTCAGTCGCTCTTGCGGTGTGCCTGAGACCCACTTGGTCCAATCAAAACCGTGGAACAATCCGCAACAGACTTCGTATTTCTCCAGCATCACGGCAACCGCCTCGGCCTGATCGATCGCCGTCTTGCCGGTCCCGCCGCTTTCCGTGTACGTGGCCAACGCTTGCTTCAGCTCGGCGGCAAGGCCGAGGTAGTCCACCACCAATCCGCCCGGCTTGTCCTTGAACACGCGGTTCACGCGCGCGATGGTCTGCATGAGCCCGTGGCCGCGCATGGGCTTGTCCACGTACATGGTGTGCAGGCTGGGTGCATCAAAGCCTGTGAGCCACATGTCGCGCACGATCACGATCTTGAACGGATCGTGAGCGTCGCGGAAGCGCGGGGCCAATGCCTCGCGCCGCACCTTGTTGCGGATGTGCGGCTGCCAATCGGGCGGATCGGTCGCCGAGCCCGTCATCACCACCTTGATCATGCCCTGGTCATCCACGTCGTGTTGCCACTGCGGGCGTAGGGCCACGATCTCTTTGTACAGCTCCACGCAGATGCGGCGGCTCATGCACACGATCATGGCCTTGCCGTCCATGGTGGCCAGCCGGTTCTCGAAATGCTCCACCAGATCGCGGGCGATCAACCGGACCCGTTGTGCCGAGCCCACGACGGCTTCGAGCTGCGCCCACTTGGTCTTGAGCTTCTCCCGCTGCTCAACCTCCTCGCCCTCAGTGGCTTCCTCGAATTCGGGATCGATCTTGGGGCGCTCGGACTCCTTCAGGGCGAGCTTTGCGAGCCGGCTCTCGTAGTAGATGGGCACGGTCGCGCGATCCAGCACCGCGCGTTGTATGTCGTAGACGCTGATGTAGTCGCCGAACACCGCGCGCGTGTTCGCATCGGTCTTTTCGATCGGCGTCCCGGTAAAGCCGATGAACGAGGCATTGGGCAACGCATCGCGCATGTGCCGGGCAAAACCGTCAATGAAGTCGTATTGCGACCGGTGCGCTTCATCCGCAATCACCACAATGTTCCGCCGCTCCGACAACGGTCCGACCTGTCCGATTGGTCCGACTTGTCCGACCACCGGCATGAACTTCTGGATCGTGGTAAAGACCACCCCACCCCCGGCCACGCGCAACTTCTCCCGCAGGTCCGCGCGGTTCTCCGCCTGAACCGGCGCTTGCCGCAACAGGTCCTGGCAGCGCGCAAACGTGCCAAAGAGTTGATCGTCCAAATCATTGCGATCGGTCAGCACCACGATCGTGGGATTGGCCATGGCGGGATGCAGAATGATGCGCCCAGCGTAAAACGCCATGCTCAGGCTTTTTCCCGACCCCTGCGTGTGCCACACCACGCCCACACGCCGATCCCCTGGTTCCCCGCCCGGCTTCTGCCCCGCCGCGTAACGTCCAAGCTGCTCAGGCGACACCTCCGCGGCCACTTCCATCATGCGACTGGCGCGAAGCGTCTCTTCCACCGCCACATTCACGGCGTGGAACTGGTGATACCCCGCCATCTTCTTGGCCAACGACCCGCCGCCCAGGTCCTCGAACACCAGGAAGTGCCGAACTAGTGTAAGAAACCACCGCTTGTCGAACACGCCCTCCAAAACGACCTGCAACTCGGCCAGACTCGGCGGCGCATCCTCGCGCCCGCCAATGGTGCGCCACGGCTTGAACCACTCGCGCCCAGCTCCGAGCGAACCGATCCGCGCCTGCACGCCGTCAGAGACGACAAGCGCCGCGTTGTAGGCAAAGAGCGTGGAGAGCTCGGCTTGATACGTCTGGAGTTGCTTGAACGCGGTCCAGACCGTGGCGTCCTCGTCAGCCGGGTTCTTAAGTTCGATCACCGCCAGCGGGAGCCCATTGACGAATAGCACGATGTCGGGCCGCCGAATGTGCTGCCCCTCGGCTACCGTGAACTGGTTGACCGCGACCCAATCGTTATTATCTGGCTTGTCGAAGTCGAACACGCGCGCCTGCGCCCCGGCAATGGAGCCGTCCGGGCGCCGATACTCCACATCAACGCCCTCAACAAGCATCCGGTGCACCGCGCGGTTGCGCTCCAGAAGCGAGGGCGCATCGATTCGCGTGAGCTTGCGGAACGCGTCCTCGAGCGCTTCGGCCGGCAGGTCGGGATTGAGCGTGACCAGCGCCTGTTGTAAGCGCCGCTCCAAGACGACGTCGCGGTAATTCGGGTCGCTGCGCTCAGCCCCCGGCTCGTCCGTTGCGATCTCGGGGCCGTGCAGCACCGAGTAGCCGATGGCCTCCAGCCAGGCCAGGGCAGCGTCTTCGACGACAGATTCGGTAAAGGAGGAGCCCGTCGTCATATCAGCCTAATTGGGCCTAAATGAGAATCCATCGGTTTTTTAAGGGGTTGGGATCTCCAAACCGGGAACCACCGGTTCACGCCTAAATAACTCAGGCCCAGAACGGGACATAGCGCGCGTACTTCTTGGAGCCGCTCTCTGGATCCTCTTGCTTGATCAATCCCGCATCCACCGTGTCGCGGAGAATTCGCGAGACGGTCTCGGCCCGCTCATCCGAGAGGCCAAAACGCTTGCGCAACGTCTGGTTGCCCACCGTCTCCCGCATCACGTAGCGGAGACAGCAGTGTTGATAACACGCACGAACGCGGTCATCACGGCTCATGTCGGAAAAGGGGCGATGGCTATAGAGAATACAGGTCGTCCGGACGTTGTCCACTCGAAACTCCGGAGCCGGCAACTGGAACACTTCGGCGGCATCGACGATCTTGTCGATCCCGCTGCCCTTTTCCTCGCAAATGCCGAGGCGACGCATCAGGTCGGCCAGTTGCTCGTTCCGAGAACGGTACTCGTCGATGAATCGCTCCGGCTGCACGCCGGGCTGCCCCGGATTCGAGACCTCGATGCGGTCATCGTAGATCTCAATCATGACGGACACACCCGACTGCGTGAAGTCCTGATGGATGAGCGCGTTCGCGACCAGTTCACGAATCGCGATCGTCGGGTACATCCGGGCGTCACGGCGCAATGCTTGTTCGATCACTTCATTGGCGGGAGTCTGTGACTCAACGAACTGCACCAGTCCGTCGAACGCAATCGCGTAGCCCTTGCTACCGGTCTGCTCCCGCTTGGTGCGCAACTTGCTTTTGCCGTCGTACACGATGACGCGTGGCGCTTTGCGCGCCAAGCCCTCGAATTCGTCCAGTCGCTTCGCAAACAGGGCCGCGCCGAGGTTCGTGATGGCGAGGCCCTGCCGTGTTTTGCTGACGAGCCGTTCGTGCTCGATCCGATCCAACACCGCCTCGCGGGTCGCCGGATACGGCAATTTGAGCATGTCGAAGTAACTCTGGGTATCCAGCGATTGAATGACATCAGCGGCCGACAACCCATCTCGCGCCGGCTCCAACAACCAGCCCGGCTTCCCCTCGTTGAAGATCGCCCGCAACCGATCCTCGGTCATCGAAACCGTGTCCTCGCCCGAACGCATCAGGTAGGCCCCTTCGAACGAGTACGCAGTGCCAACCGGGCGGTGTGGAACGTGAAAGATCACGACGCGACCGTCAGGTTGCGGAAGCTCCTCCACGCTCACGCGGAACCGCAGCTTGTCGAGGATGCGGCTCTGGATCTCGGCCAGGTTCGGGAATGCGCTGCTGCCGACCACTTTCCGGGGTGGCTTGTCCGTCACCCCGAGGATCAACTTGCCGCCGCCCTCATTGGCCAAGGCGACGCAATAACGAAAGAGCTTGGTCAGGTCGTACTGGTTTTTGGCCTCTTTGAACTCGAGGTGCTCGCCTTCACGCGGCGCGCTCATCCAGCGGTTGAGTTCATCTACGGTGGTCGTCATGCTGGCACCTTACCGACAAAATGCTCGAGGGCAGGCTCGCCTGCCGCAATCTCCGGTCCGTAGAGCACGAGTAGCCGAGGCCCGCCCACCACGGATTCAGAAAAGGCGTTCACATACGGCCCTAACGCAGCGTCTCAAACCCCCGCCGAATGATGGCCGCCATGAGCTTCCGGCGTTCCTGCAGGAAGGTTTCATATGGCATTCTCTCCCAGTCTCGCGGCATGGCATGATACTCAGACATCCGCGACCACTCGTCCGAAGAGAAACGAGATTTGATGGTAGGCACATAGTCCTCGGGCGGGTCGTCGCTGATGTCGATGTTCTCAGGCCACTCCAGTAATGCGAAGTTCGCCACTTGGTTAATCTTCTTCAGGTCATCGATCCCCTGTTTCTCCAACCAGGCACGGGGGAACAGGTGATGTCGCTCCAGCGATTTTTTCTTAGTTCTGATGGTGGGGTCCAGTAGATCTTGAATCTTCTTGTGAGAAAACAGAACAGGAGCCCCCAGCCGGTTCTGTGCCGCGATGTATGCAAACAGCTCCGGATTTCGCGCAGAGGAACTGTCCAGATTCGCGGGGAGGGTCACCGTCCAGAAGTCGTTGGTCAACTCATTCGCCATCATCTCTTCGAGGATGCGTGCGAACGACTCTCCATCCTTCGCCTCCTTCAGTCGGTTCAGGTCGCCGTCCATGACAGTCTCGGGCGATCCCGTATACCGCCCGGTGAGGCTCGACGCAAAGAACCACCGCCCGATCAATTTCTGGAGCCGATGCTCCGGCAGTCCAAAGCGCTTCCGCCCGATGAGGTAAAACGCGTAGGCATAAAGCAGGGAGTTCTGTGATGAGATCATCTCAGCACTGCGGAAGCCTGCACCAATGAGGCACGACAAAAACTGGTGCCAGTGGGTGAGGTTCAATACCTCGGCTTGTGCATCCTGGAGCACCTTGAACTGGGCGTCCCGTCGCTCGTTGGAGAATTCCCCAGTGTCCAAATCTTTACCTCGGAGTACCTGGTACACGCTCTTGAGACGCCCACGTTCAAATCCCAACGCGATGGCGACGCGCAGCAGTTGGTCTGGGTCCGGCTGAAGGAAGTGATTGAAGGGGGATGCGGGCGCTGCCGGGTCCGGCGCTTTGCGCGACTGCCGACAGAAGGTCTCAAGCGCACTTCGTCCCTCGTCCCAAAACACGGACATCAAGGTCAGGATGAAATCCGCCTGATTCAGCCGAACGCCCTCGCTGTTAATGCGCACGAAGATGTCGGCCACCTGCTCTTCGTCCACCGTTGGCGCAATTTCTAGCGCCGTAAAGGGGTACTTCTGGAGGTCGAACAGGCGGTCGAGGTTGTGCGCGATCCGCTCTTCGTCCTCCGGGGTCATGGCGCCTTTGGCTTCGAGCTGCTTAAGGAATCCTTTCACCATCTGATAGCTGGGTTTTCCCCCTGCCCAGACGCCGGAGATATTTGCGATCCACTCCGGGTCGCGCCGGATGGCCGCATCAGCCACCTCGAACTTGCCATCTCGTGGACGGAACGCCACCTCGATCTGACGCTCCTGGTAATCATCGTCCAGCACTTTCTTCCCTCGAAACACGGCAAAGAGTGCGGTCAGCCGCTGCTGACCATCTACTATCAAGCGGGACGGCACCGCATGCTGCTTGCCACCTAAGCCGATCTGCTTCACGCCATTTCCTGTGCCGTTTTCCCAAAACAGCAGATATCCGACCGGGAACCCGCGGTACATGGAGTCGAAGAGGTCACGCACCTTCGCGTTAGACCAGACGAACGGCCGCTGGATGTCCGGCAACCCGATGTCACCGATGTCGATATAGTGAAGAAGCCCGCTCAGGTCGTAATCTACTTTCTTGAAGCAAGTTTTCAGCTCACTCATGTGTTCACCTATCGCAGTATTTCCTCACGTCGGCGTCGTCAACGCGCCATACCACAGCCGGGGCCAATCAAAAAACCGAGGGTCTTTCACCAACTAACAAGCGCCCTTCTGGGCACCTCTATCTATCTACCCCAAAGTTGATACCAGTCTCTCGGGCTTCCCGACGCAGCAAATAGGTCACACACTTCGTTTGGATGGCTTCATGGAGATGACGCACTGTGGTTCCGAAGAACATATTCAGAATGGTTCCCATTGCCACGAGAGACGAGCCGCCCACCAATAACCAGCCAACGGTGGCGTTCTGCGTTCGCATCCCCAAACCCTCAGCAACTCCCACAAGAAGAAGGACACCTACCGAAGCAGATACTCCCCAGGCGACAAACTGTGAGTTTCGCCTGGCCTTCCAATAGAGTCGCTTCTGCAAGGACTCCCTCTCCGACGCGGCCGCGGCGAGCTGTTGTCTTGTTTGACGGTGTGCCTCTTGTTCCTCTCGGACTTTCTCGTTCTCCTCCTTTCTAATTTCAGCGGATACGCGTCGCAAGGTTTCGGTCACCGTTTCTTCCGTGAGGGCCGCCTCATCGCCAAGCGTCAGCCGCATCAGCTCTTCCAGTGCAACGGTGCTGCTTCGAAGTAGCTGATGATCTCTCTCAGAGATTCTCCCCTGCTTCTGTAGCTTGTCGATCTCCGTCAAGTACCGATCTAAAAGGTCTTTCGACGGTCGAAGAGCCGCGTACGAGTAAGCCAGGACTTCCGTCATCGGTACAGACGGCGCGCCCATCGGCGCTTTTAGCCAGGCCATATTGGCGAGACTAAAGTCGGTAATGACGCTTGAGACCGCGCAAGATTGATCGTGTTGCTTCCCGTACTCGTAGGCTGCACGCGCGAACGCCGTGTTACTGCTAACCAACACCGCTTTACTCCGCTCGACAGAATCTGGCGCTCTCCCCTGTTTGAGTCAATCCCTTTTTTAGTTGAGATTTGATCACGGCTCCCTGTGGTCTACCTACGCGGCCTGGGTGATCCGCGCCGAATCCGGCTCCGCGAGGCGCACCAAGGCCGCGCGGAGTTGGGGTAATGC
>JBFLXB010000050.1 GCA_040757335.1 Nitrospirota bacterium
CATGCCAGCGCCAGGAGCCGGCCGGGCCGGATCACGCCTCGGCCTCTCCGGGAACGGCCCGGCGCACCAACACTTCGCGCGGCTTCCCGCCGCTGGCGGGACCGATGATCTGGTCCTCTTCCATCATCTCGATCATCCGCGCCGCGCGGGGATACCCGACGCGCAGACGCCGCTGAATGAAGGAGGCCGAAGCTTGTCCCGTGGTGGCCACCAGGTCGATCGCCTTCTCGTACAGGTCGTCGCGTTCAGGGTCTTCGCCTCCCCGCATGCCCGAGGCGTCGGCCTCTTCGAGGTTCCACTCGTATTGGGGCGAGGCCTGCTCTTTGATAAACGCGACCGTCGCGGCGATCTCCGTGTCCGAGACGAACGCACCGTGGATGCGCGCGATCCGGCCGGTCCCCGGCATCAGATACAGCATATCCCCGCGGCCCAGGAGTTGCTCGGCCCCGTTCGCGTCCAGGATCGTGCGCGAGTCGGTCTTCGACGACACTTGGAACGACATCCGGGCCGGAAAGTTGGCTTTGATCACGCCGGTGAGCACGTCCACCGACGGCCGCTGCGTGGCGAGGATCAGGTGGATCCCGGCCGCGCGCGCCATCTGCGCGAGCCGCATGATGGAGTCTTCCACCTCCCGCGCGGCGACGAGCATGAGATCCGCGAGTTCGTCGATGATGACCACGATGTAGGGAAGCCGCTCGGGCAGCGGTGTGGCTGGGGATGGTTCGTCGCCGGTCGCCTTGCGGTCGCCCCCCGCGGCCGGCGGCGGGGCCGACTCGATCTGTTTATTGTAGCCATCGATGTTGCGCACGCCCGACTCGGCCAGCAGCCGATATCGTCGCTGCATCTCGGCCACCACCCGCTTGAGCGCCAAGGCCGCGTCCTTGGGTTGGGTCACTACCGGCGCGAGCAGGTGCGGGATGGCGTCGTAGGCGGACAGCTCGAGCATCTTGGGATCGACCATCAGCATCCGCACGTCGCGCGGGCTCGCGGCGGCCAGCAGACTGAGGATCATGGTGTTGAGGGCCACGCTCTTTCCGGACCCGGTGGCGCCCGCTACCAGCAGGTGCGGCATGCCCGCGAGGTCGGCCACCACCGGCTGGCCCACGGTGTCCTTGCCCAGCGCCAGCGGCAGCCGGCCCGGGGTGTCCAAGAACTCGGTCGAGGAGAGAATCTCCTTCAGCGCCACCATCTCGCGCGCTTGGTTGGGAATCTCTATTCCGATCGCGGATTTGCCGGGAAGCGGGGTGACGATCCGCACGCTCGGCGCCTTCATCGCCAGCGCGAGGTCGTCGGCCAGGTTCAACACCTTGCTCACCTTGACGCCCGGCTCCAGTTCCACCTCGTACATGGTGATGACCGGTCCGGGATGAACCTCGGTCACGGTGCCCTCGACGCCGAAATCCAACAGCTTCTTCTCCAGGAGCCGCGAACTCATCACCAACTCGTCCTTCCCGACTTTCCGCGAAGACGAGGGCGCGTCGGCTAAGAGCGACAAGGGCGGCAGTTGGTAGTTGGCGTGCCCCCGCATGAACGCCAGGCTTTCTTGGCGCTGCGGTGGTACGGGCGGCTCCGGCGCTTCCGCGATCCGCGGGGGGGGCGGCGCAGGCGCGTCGGCCCGACGCGTCACCGGCGCGATGTGTTTGCGGCGCGTGCGTCCGCGGCGGATCACCAAGAGGCGGGCCGCGCGCGCAACGAATCCTGAAAGAGTATCCCTGGCGCGGTCCGCCGCCTCCCGCAGCGACAACGGCGTGAGAATCAGGAGCGAGAGGATCCCCAGCGCGGTCACCACGATGAGCGTGCCCCACCAGGCGAACGCCCCCAGCAGGAGACTCGATGCAGCGTCACCCAACGCGCCACCCCCGTAAATGCCCCCTTCCGGCAGGTACAGCTCGGTCAGCGTGGAGACGAACAGTACGAGCAGGGCGCCGCCGCCGGTCCCGCCCCACGTCCAGAGCGCGCGTTTACGCACCATCCCGTGCCAAGCAGCGAACGCCACAAACACGGGCAACAGGTAAGCCCCCGCCCCCAACAATTGAAACAGGCCTTCCGACAGGTTGGCGCCGACGCGGCCGGCAAGGTTGTGGACCGGGGTGCGGGAAGTAGAGAAGAGCGACGGGTCTCCCGAGGCGTGCGACAGAAGGCTGACGGCGAGAAACAACGACGCCATCGCCGCGGTCACCCCCAAGACTTCCTGGACCCGTTCGCGAGACATCCCGGCGACAGGCATGGGACCGCAGTATAGCAAAGCGCCTTGCGCGGTTTCAACGAAGTCAGGGAGCCTGTCCAGAAAGGGTCATCTGCGGCGTTGCCGCTCTTTTGGTTCCACGGCCGCCTCACCGTCTCGGCGGCGCTCGTGGCTTGGCGCCACTTCTTCGTGGCGCCACTCGCCTCACGTACGCACTTAGTACGCTGCGCTCCCGTGCTCGCGGCGCCTTGCGACCCACCCTCGGAAGTGGGAACGCCGGAAGTCCCCGAAGGGGGCATCTGACGCCTTCCTGAACAGGCTCCGCTGTCCGCGGATTCGGACCTACGAAGCAACGCTGCAGATGGACTTTTTCAGCGGCCTAGAAGCGGCGGAGCGCGCGGGCGCAGCGGCCCACCACCAGCACCAAGGCGCGCCGGACGCGCCGCCACCAGGCCGCGAGGCGGGCGCGGCCGAAGGGGCGCGGCGGGCGCCCGGCGCTATAGGCGTTCCACTCCCGTTCCAGGCGCACGCGGCAGGATAGACACATTCCGTGTGTGGGCGTGGGATCGCCCCCGTCCGAACGGTCCAGTTGCACGCGACACCACGAGCAAATCCGTACCATCGCCGCTCCCGAACTCTCCCAGCACGATGCGGATGCGTCGCTCTCGGCAGGAGCTACGATTGACCGCTCCCCGGAATTTCCCTACAATGCGCGTCGCGCGAAGATGAGCGAGGCAGGGGCTCGCCCCCCTGCCTCGCGAAGGCGGCCGTGCCACAGCTCCCCGTTTTCGACACCATCGCCATGGACATGGCGCGCCCTTGTTGTTGGCGCTTGCCGAATCCGGTATCGCGCGCGAGTATATTCTCTATAGAGAATCTTGTCAATGACGAGATTCTCTAAAGAAAACACCTTCTCCCGCGCCGCCATCGGGCGGCGCGTTCGCGAAATTCGGGGGACACTCGCCTCCCAGGCTTTTGCGGCGCGCCTCGGCGTGTCGCCCGGCTTCGTGAATGAAATTGAACACGGGCGCAAGAAGCCGTCCGCGGAGATGCTGTTCGCACTGGAAGCCGAGTTCGGGGTGGACGCCAATTGGGTGCTGCGCGGCGGCGACGGCTCCCAAGGCGCGGCGGAGGCCGCGCCCCGCTACGGGACGGGCATCGGGTCCGAACCCCGTCGGGGGAACCTCCCGATCCCCGTCTATCGGCAGGACGCGGAAGGCCGCGCCCTCCACGCGGAGCCGACCGAACTGCGCCTGCCCCTGGAGTACTCGGGACGAGAGGTGATTGCCGTTGCCCTCGCGGACGACAGCATGGCCCCGACCGCGGCCGCCGGATCCCTGGTGGGGGTCGATCGCGGACGAACACGGGTAGCTGACGGGGACCCGGCCCTGGTCGAACTCGGCGGCACCGCGTCCCCGAGGACCCTGGTCCGGCGAGTCTATCGGACCCGAGCCGGTATCCGCCTCCGAGCCGACAACGACTTGGTCGCTGAAACCGTTGTGCCGGCGCGCCGCCTCCGGATCTTGGGCAAAGTCGTGTGGGTGCTTCGGCGGACCGCGCACGAGCCGCCGCCATCGCCTTGACCCAGACCTCCGCGACTTCTAATAAACAGGTAGCCCACGGAGCCCGAATTGGCGCCATTTTCGAGAACGTCACCGTTTCGATTTACGCTTGACTTCGCCTTCGCCCTCCCCTATAGTTGACCCGCTTTTTGCCGTGAAATATCAATGAGGTGGCGCTCGCAGAGGGAATTTTTCCCTTTGCCCGTGGTCTTAGTAAGGAAGCGTCTGAGGCGTCCTACCCTCTGCACGGGAGAGGTCTGCATTGTTCGGGGTTCGCTCCGCCCGGCGAGTGGGGTGTATTGAATGATTCGCCCGCGTCGAATAGCCGCGGTGGCGACCGTGGCGATCGCCCTGGCGTCCTTGGCGGTCACCGCGCTGGGGAACTCGATCAAGGGCTCCCGGCATGACCTGTCATTTCTGAACATGCGCGGATACGGGGTGGAAACTGGTCCCATGACCGGGGCGACCTTCAACGACTACAAGGAAGTCTGCGTGTACTGCCACACGCCCCACAACGCGGACGGCGCGGCTCCGCTCTGGAACCGCGAACTGCCTGAGCCAAGCGGGTATCAGATGTACGCGTCGCCCAATTTCGACTCCCGGGCGGATACCCCCGACGGGATCTCTCTCGCCTGTTTGTCCTGCCACGACGGCACGGTCGCGGTGGATGCGGTTCGCAACAAGCCGAAATACCATGCCATCGTGGACGCGGGCACGCACTACAAGATGGACCTGGAGGGGACGCCCGGCAGCGATAGCTGCGGCAAGTGTCACAATCGCCAGGAAGGCGCGTACGGCGGCATCGGCCGTGCGCACGACGCCTCGATCCGGTATCTGACGCAGGATCTGCGCGACGACCACCCGTTTTCCATCCCGTTTCCGTCCTACGCGCTGGACCCGGGGTTCAACCAGCCGACCACGCTCAAACCCGACGGCGGTCGGATGTTCCCCAACGGCATCCAGACGTTTGCCGGCGACAAGGTCCAGTGCGCGTCCTGCCACGACCCGCACGACCCGGACGAGCGCAACGAAGAGGGGCGTGATCCGTTCCTGAGGACCTCGAACCGCGAGAGTGCGCTATGTCTCACGTGCCACGCCAAGTGAAGGCTGGTCCGCCGATAACGGGCGGCTGCTGCGTTGGCGCATCGGCCGCGCGTCCTCACGTACGAACCAGTACGCTCCGGCGCGCGGCCTCACGCCGCCTTGCATCCGCCTCGTTCTTGGCGGCCAGCCGTTCGGTTTTTGGCTTTCTCGCCCACTCGCCCACTCTCCCCCTCTCCCTGTCGGTCTTGTTACTCATAGCCGGCTGCGCGTCGGCGCCGAAGAACGACATGGACCTGGTCTGGCCCCTGCCGCCGGAGACGCCGCGGATCAAGTTCATCAAAAGCATCTCGTCCTCCGGCGATGTGCAGCCGCCGTCGTTCGCGCAGCGAATCAAGACTACCGTGATCGGGGACGACCCGGTCGCGTCGCTGGGCAAGCCGTACGCCGTGCACGTGGACCGCACGGGACGCATTCTGGTCGCGGACTCGGCGTGGCGCAAAGTTCTGGTGTTCGACGAGCCGGGCCACGACTTCTTCATCGTGGGGATCGACGGCCCCGGGGCGCTGATCAACCCCCGCGGCGTGACCACCGACGCGCAAGGCCGCATCTACGTCACCGACACGTCGCAGAACCGCGTGGTCGTCTACGACGACAAGGGCGGGTTTCAACTCGCCATGGGGTTGCGGGGGCAACTCGATAAACCCGTGGGGATTGCAGTCAACGACGCGCTCAAGCGCGTGTATGTGGTCAGCACGGGCAGCACTGCCACCCAGACTCATAAGGTCACGGTGTTCGACGCGGCGAGCGGCAACGTGCTGTTCGAGTTCGGGGGCCGAGGGGTTGAAGACGGACAGTTCAACTTCCCCACCAATGCCGTGGTCGATGCGTCGGGGAAGGTCCATGTGATGGACTCATTCAACTTTCGCGTCCAGACGTTTGACGCCGACGGCAAGTTTCTTTCCAAGTTCGGCGGCATCGGCACCGGGTTCGGGCAGTTCTCCAAACCCAAGGGGATCGGCGTGGACAGCGAAGGCCACATCTACGTGAGCGACGCGGCCTTCAATAACGTTCAGATCTTCGACCCGGAAGGCCGGCTCCTGTTGTTTTTCGGCGAGCTCGGCAGCCGGCGCGGGCAGTTCTGGCTCCCGGCCGGTCTCGCCGTCGACGCGCAGGATCGAATTTACGTCGCCGATCAGTACAACCAGCGGATCAACATTTACCAGTACCTGCCCGAGGGGGCGCACACGGGTAGTGCGTCCAGCGGGCCGGACACAGCCTCGACGAATTGAGCAGCAGGGGATGCGGACGCCCAAGACGTTGAATCACAATTTCAACCAAAGAAGGAGGGCGGTATGAACGCCGTTCGGGTCGGATGGTTCGCGTTGTTGGGAGTGGTGGTGGCTGCGGGGGCGTGGTGGGTCACCAATGCGTGGGGAGCTCATTGCGGCGGCACCACCGGAAAGAGCTGCACGGAGAACATCCGCGAGACCAAACATAACCTTGCCGCCAACACCGACATCCTGTCGTCAGGCACCACCGAGGTCTGCGTGTTTTGCCACACGCCCCACGGCGGCAGCACCAACGTGGCCGGCGGGGGTGCGCCGTTATGGAACCGAGCCCTGCCGCTGGGAACGGACGTCGGTAGCGGTTCCGGACAGTTCCAAGTGTACGACTCGCCCAATTTCGACAACCAACTGGGGGCTGAACTCCCTGGTCCGAAGGGAGTCTCTCTGGCATGCCTGTCGTGCCATGACGGAACGATTGCTTTGGACGCGCTGATCAATGCACCGGGCTCCGGAGGGTTCAACGCCGCGAACCGGAGTTCCGTCAGCGGCACCTCGACGGGCGCCCGGCTCGATGGGATCTCGTTCACCGGCCCTGGCGTCGATCCTGCAACGGAGTCTCTCAATGAGGGCCTCCGTCCCAGCACGACGACAGGTGGTGGATTCGCCGGTGGTCTGAACGACTTCGTCGGAGGTCCCGGTATGGAACCTTTCCCGAACCTAACCCGCGACCTGAGGGACGACCACCCGATCTCGGTACGGATGCCGCCGGCCAACGTGGACCCGCAGTTCGCCGACGCCATCACGAACTCGCCGACTACGACCGGTAACATTCGTCCGATGCAACGGTTGGGCGCCACGTTGCCGCCGGACAAACGCGACCAGATTCGGCTCTACAATAGCGGCATCAGTTCTGGGACCACGGTATCGGTCGACTGGGTCGAATGCGCCTCATGCCACAACCCCCACACCCCAAGGACGACATTTCTCCGGCTACCAAGCCTCCCAAATGATCCGAACCTTGCCGTCACGAATCCGGCAGACGGCGACGTGACTCCAGTGGTCGGCGCGACGCGCAACCTCAACCACGAGCCGAATCAAGGGAGCTTGATCTGCCTCACCTGTCACGAAAAGTGACCGGCCCACCGGCGCTCGCAGCCTCGGTGGGCCGGTGGCTCCCCAATCCGCAGGAATTCGCCCAGGCTTCAGCCTGGGCGAAACCGCTTTTGGGCAGGCCGTCGGTCGCGACGAGGGTACGTGCGGGGCTGATTGTGGCGATGGCCGTCATCGCAACACCGCGAATGGGATATCCCGCCGAGGGCACCGTGGTCGCGCGGGTCAACGGCGTGCCCATCACCTTGGCGCAGGTCAACCGGGCGGTGGACGACCGCCTGCCTCGGATCACGGGACACGGGTCGATCTCCGATGCTCGACGTGAGGTCCTGCGATCGCAAGTCACCCAGGACTTGATCCAGGAAGAATTGATGGTGCAGGAAGCCGAGCGGCAGAAGCTCTCCGTGCCCTCGGCCAGGGTCGACGACGAGATGGCAAAGATCCGGAAGCGGTTCTCGGATCAGGCGCAGTACCAGCTCGCGCTGTCCCGCGCCGGGCTCTCCGAGTCCGAGGTTCGCCGCGAAGTCGAACGTCACCTGCTCGTAAAGGCCGTGGCGCAGAAGGAAGTCACTGCCAAGGTTGTGGTCACCGAGGCGTCGATGCGCGCGCACTACGACGCTGATCCGTCGAGGTTCGTGGTCCCTGAGCAGGTCCGCTACCGACAGATATTGATTGCCGTTGACCCCGGCGGAAGCCCGGCGCAGTGGGACGCCGCCAAACGGCGCGCCGCGGAACTGGGCAACCTCAGCCGACGCGGACGGAGTTTTTCGGAACTGGCCGCCATGCATTCGGACGACCGGACAACACGGGAAACTGGTGGTGACATGGGCTGGGTACATCGCGGGCGCCTCGACCACGACCAGGACGAGGCGCTGTTCGCCCTCGCGCCCGGCGAGGTCAGCGCGCCCGTTCGCACGTTATACGGCTACGCGATCTACCAGGTAGAGGCCAAGAAGGCTAGCCGCGCACTGACATGGAACGAGGTCAACAAGGCCAGGCTCTCCGATGAGCTGCAGCGCGTAGAGGCCGAGAAGCGACGCGCCGAGTGGCTGGAGGACCTTAGACGCCGCGCGGTAGTGGAAGTCTTGTCACCCGAGCCGTGAAACGTTCCGCATGACCGGGTGGGACTCGGGCGCGGGAGGAGCGAGCCGTCAACCTCTTATGGCGAGGCGCGTGGCAGGCCTCGTCGCGCTGGGGACACTTGTGCTGGGCTTCGCACCAGCCCACGCCCGCGGGCTCAATCTGCACGGTGTGCTGGAGATCACCTCACGGTGGTCGCGTTTTGATCAGCGCGTTTTGGGGACGGCCCTCACACCCACTGTCAACACCGGTCTCCTACAACACTATCAGCTCGGCAGCACCGGAGAGATTTACCACCCCAACCTGGGAAGTTACACTGCCAGCGTGTCGCTGACCGACGACGTAGGGAGGCTGGACGGCGACGAGTCTCAGGATCTGGCGGTCAAAGACTTTTACTTCAGCATGAACTTCCTTCCGAGAATCACGCCTGTGTCGTTTTACGCGCAGCGGATCATCCAGGACAACGACGCGGTGCGGCCGGACCAGTTCGGCACGGTATCCACCAATTCGACGTACAACCTAACGTGGGACATCCCCATGCAGCGGACGCTCCCGCGGTTTCGCGTCAACTTGTGGCAGACGGAACTCGACGTCGACTCCACCCTGACCTCGTCGTTCCAGCGCACCCGTTCCGCCGCGCTTGATGCGGATGGACGCACGGGGAATACCCGGTACGTCGCTCGCTATCAAATCACTCAGTTGGCCGGCCTGGGACAGGAAACGAACGGCTACACCATCACCGGCTCCGCTGACACGCAGTTCACCCCCGCGCTCTCCGGGGCGGCGCGGGCCAACTACTCGTCGAGCGTGTCCACGCTCGGTGTCGTCACGCCCGGCTTGGGCACACTGCTGCAACGCAGTGCCGGCGCCAGCGTATTTTACCGGCCCAGCCTGAACACCACGGCCAGCGGCACATACGACTATTATCGCGATCCGTTCATCCGTCACCTGGCGGTGGCAAGCGCCACGCTCAGACCCTTGCAGGAGCTGGATGTGTCCGGCGGGTATCGGCTCTCGCGTTTCGACGTGCCAGACGCGCTTACCACGTCGCACTACGCGTACGCATCCGCGAACTACCGACCGATTCTGGGATTGTCCACCAATCTCACCGCGTCGGTGGGTTACACCGACATCAGCGGTCTGTCCAGCGTGACAAGCAACTATCAAAACTATGGCTACGGAGCGAACTACCTCAAGACGCTGACGCTCGTGGTGTACCGCCTGGGGTATCAGGGTGGCTACGGCCACAACAAGCTCAGCACTCCCACTGGCTCGTCCACCAACCTCACCAATGTGTTCACGGCCGGGCTCAGCAACACGCAGACGCGTCTGGTCTCCGTGTCCGGAGACTACGCGCTATCGCTCGTACACAGTCGAACCGTGGGAGCCGAAGCCGCAGATCAAACCGACCATCGGTTTCAGGTGACGGCGAGCAGCAACGCCCCGCACAGCCTTTTCCTCCCCGGAGATTTCTTGGTCCTCACCGGACTCACGTCGTACACGTTGTCGCAGTACCGTGATTTCTCGAACCACGTGTTCGTGCTGAGCACGACCGACACCTACGAGACCGGTCGTGGTATCGCGGCAACGGTCGGGTATACATACGAACAGCAGTCGCAGCTCGCGTACGATTACAAGAACACGAGCTTTATCCAGGTCAGGTGGCTGTCGTATATTGTGCGGAACGGCGCGCTGGATCTCACCGCCAAACAAGCGTGGGAACGATATGCGGGGAACCAGCCGGACGTAACGCGATCGGAAGGAGGCGCGTTGTTCACATACTACCTGGGCCGGATCTCGTTGAGCGCCGACTATCGCATCCTGTACGAAACGCGGCCCGATGATCGGCAGCTGAGTCAGAGCGCGTTCTTCAAGGCCGCGCGACCGTTCTGATGAAAGACGACGAGGCGACGGGGCGAATGGGTGACTGGGTGAAAAGGCGGACGGCTGTTGCCCTTCTCCCCCGTTCACCCCGTCTCCCCGTCACCCTGTCGGTGTTATTACTGACCGCTGCCTGCGCGGGGACGCCGCCCGCGCCCACCGCGCCCACGGTAGCGCGGGTGTGGCCGCTGCCGCCCGATCCGCCGCGCATCGCGTACGAGCGAAATCTCACGCAAGCCGAGATCAAGAAGCCCAAGGGGTTTTTCGCCCGCTTGCTGGCCCGTATCATCGGCGAAGGCGAAATCGAGCCGGCCCGCATGATCCGGCCGTTCGCGCTCTTCACGGACGACCGCGGCACCTTGTTCGTCACGGACATGGGGCTCCAGGTGGTGCACCGATTCGCCCCCGATGGTACGTATGGACAACTCTTTCGCCTCAACAGCGGCCGGCGGCTGCTGTCGCCCACCGGCGTCACCGCGGATCGCGAAGGGGTCGTCTACGTCGCGGACTCCCAGCTCAATCGCGTGCTGGTGTTCGATCAGGCGGGCGCATATCAACGCGAGTTCCTTGCAGACGGCGACGTGGTCCGTCTCACGGGCGTCGCGTACCACCGAGGTCGCGACGCGCTGTACCTCAGCGACGCGGGCGGTCACAGAGTCTTGATCTACGGACGCGACGGCCACAAACTCGGCGAATTCGGCACCCGCGGGCCCGCGAACGGTCAGTTCAACTTTCCCACGCACCTCGCCGTGGACGAAAGCGGGCGACTCTACGTCACCGACGCGATGAACTTTCGCATCCAGGTCCTCGATCCCGACGGCGCCTGGGTGCGATCGATCGGTCAATTGGGATCGACGCTCGGCAGCTTCAGCAAACCGAAAGGCGTCGGCCTGGATCGACACGGCAACGTGTACGTGGTGGACGGCTTATACGACACGGTGCAGATTTTCAACCCCGACGGCGAGTTGCTGCTGAACTTCGGCGACGCGGGAACCAAAGAAGGCGCGTTCTGGTTGCCGACCGGCGTGGCCGTGGACCGGCAGGATCGGATCTACGTGGCCGACACGTACAACGCCCGGGTTCAGGTCTTTCGATTGCTGGACGCATCGATCGAACCGGGCGAACCGGAGAATCAGGGAACCGGCGATGGGGTGACCGGAGAAACATCGAGCGGGAGAAGTGGAGAGGGGGAGAACCGGTGAACGGTCGGAAGAACGGAATCATTGCTCTTGCGCCGATTCGCCGGTTCCCGGGCTCACCGGCTGGTGTTTCAAAAGACAGGAGAGTGGCATGAGGAACCAGGGACGGCATCGGTCTCACGTTCTGTACGCGGCCGCGTTGGGAGCGGCGCTTCTCGCGTGGTCGCACCTCGCAGGCGCGCAACCGCCTCCCCCGCCGCCTCCACCGCCCACCCAGCAGGTGCTGGAAGACATCACCAACACCAAACACAACCTCTCGTCGGTGGATCCGCAACAGTTGCTCTCCTCGGGCGTGCTCCCGCGTCCCGGATCTGCGCGCGACGCGGAGGCGGCACCCGGGACCACCACCGAAATTTGTGTGTTCTGTCACACCCCACACGGCGCCAGCGCCACCGGCGGGGCGTTCCGAGCGCCTATTTGGAACCGGAATCTGGACTATCAAGCGACCCGAACGTACCAGCTCTACGATCAAGTCTGGAGTTTCTCGTTCGAAGGCACGCTGAACGATGCGGCGGGCCAACGGCCCACCGGGTATTCGCGCCTGTGCCTGTCCTGCCACGACGGTACCGTGGCCCTGGGCAACGTCATCAACGCCCCGGGGTCTGGCGGGTACCTGGGAACCGTCACCATGACCGGTAATCTCGGCCCCGGAGCAACGATCCCCCCGGGCAGCGGCGACCTGACCGGCGACACGCGGCGGCTGGGACTGGACCTGCGCAACGACCATCCGATCTCGTTTAAGTTCGATCAAGCCCTAGTCGTTCAGGACCAGGAACTGGTGAATCCCGGCCCCGCGCTGCAGTCCCCCTCCAAGGTCGGCGACACCACGCCCCTGTCACCGCTGCGACGCTACCCGGGCAACGATCCCACCACCTACGATACGGTGCAGTGCACGTCGTGCCACAACCCGCACCAGGTCAACTACCCGAAGTTCCTGCGCGCGAACTGGTTCCACATGGAAACCAACAACCCCGATCCCACGAAAAACCACCCGACCGAACAGATTCTCTGCATGTTCTGCCACGACAAGCCGCGCTGGATCGACAGCACGCACGCAATTTCGACCGCCATCCGCAGCCAGTACCCGCTGGTCAACAACGACCCCTCGAATATCAACTCGGGATACGACTTCGACGGCAGCCACACCGTGTCGGAACTGGCCTGCCGCAACTGTCACGACCCGCACACGGCCCAGGGCGCCAAGCGCCTGCACCGTGAGGGCGTCAACGCGCAGGGAACCGATGGCATCGAGGGCACCTGCTACCTCTGCCACGCCCCCAACACCGCGCCGACCGCGCCGGGCACGCTGATCGCCGGCGACCCCACATCGAGCGCCAGTCCGCGCTTCGTGACCGGCACCGGCCGGGCCGCGCCCGACGTGTACAGCGAATTTTCAAAAGATAGCGGTAGCACCAATTGTGCCGAGTTTCCGAAGTGCGGTAGCGCGATGAGTCTCCAGTTCGACCAGGGCCACGAGCCCGTGTTCGTGGCGCGCTCCCAGGAAGGTGTCGAGCTCAAGAGTCTGGCTGCGCCCGCCGGCAACGAGTTCTCGCCGGGCACGGGTACTCCAGACACCGCGCATATCGAATGCGTGGACTGCCACAACCCGCACCAGGTCGTCCGCGACAACCGGCTGCGGGGCATCAAGGGCATCACGTTCGCCGGTCAAGTCATCGAGACCACGACGGGGAACCTCAACCGGCCGTATGTGTACGAGGTGTGCTTCCGCTGCCACGGCAACAGCTACACGGAGATCTTCAACGGCGACCGGTTTCCCCAGGACACCGACTATCGCTCGAACCCCCTGGCACCGGTCAGCAACGCGAAGTTCAGCTTGAAGGGGTTTTCCAACAAACGGCTCGAATTTTCGACCTACGGAAACTTTGGGCAAGAGAGGGCGGGGGGAACCGACGCCAGTTATGTCAATCTCACTGACCCGCCGCCTTGGGGAACGGACCCGGTCACCGGGGCCACAAGGTATGTCGGTCCGGGGGTTCACAAAGGGTTCCATCCCGTGGTCGCCGGAGGCCGCAACGGGACAGACGCGCTGAAGAAGCAGCTTGAGTTCTGGAGCGGCGGCCGCCGGCCGCAGGACATCACCATCCAGTGCACCGACTGTCACAACAGCGACTACTACAATGCGTATCGGACCGGAGCCTACTCGGCCACCGGCCCTGATACCTTTACCTCCAGGGATCAGGCCCAGGCCTCAGCGTTTCGGGGCCCCATCACCGAAAGCAACGCAGTGCGGCCGGGCGATGTAACAAACCCTGGCATCGCGCAGGACTACGATGGCGAGCGCAGCCAGCACCCGATTGGACCGCACGGGTCAAAGTACATCCGCATCCTGCGTGCGCCCTACAATACGGATGTTGCAGACCCAGCGAGGAATTTCCGGACGGACGGGTTCAATACGACGCTCTTCCCCGGCTTTCCCGGTCAGACGAGCCACTGGGACAACTTCTTGTTGTGCTTCCAGTGCCACGACCGACAGGCCTTCGACCCCACGCTCCCGACGGCCGATCCGCAGGACCCGCAGTGGACCAACTTCTTCGGAGTGCCGATCAGCCCCGCCGATGGCCCAGGCCGCATCGTCGGCAACCCACAGTTGAGTTGGGAGTCGAATCTTCATATGTACCATTTGCAGCGAACTGGCGCCCTGTGCCACGAGTGCCACTACAACGTCCACAGCAACGTGGAAGCCAAGAATACAATCTTCGGGGATGGAACCGGCTGCATCGGCGGCACGCCCCAGTGCCTGGCCGGTCTCCCCCCGGATGACGAAGACGGGGTGATCGATGGGATCAGCGATACGCACCTGATCAATTTCGCCCCTCCAGGTCCGAGTCTCTATTCGGGCGAAAGATCATGCGACGATTCCGGCATCTCCTCTGCGGAAGATGTGCCCTGCACGACTGCATATGCGCCGAATATCCTTCAGAACCCCAATCCCGGGGCCACCGGCGTGAACGATCCTACGGTGGCTAAACCGGACGTGTTCGAAGGGGTTGAGGGTGTCACCGCGGCGTTTCCCGTGTGGTACTACACCACGACCGTGTCAAACAACGAAGTTCCGGCCCAGCCGGCGTTCGGCGTCTTCCGATGCAACCTGCGCTGCCACGGCGTGGTCATGTCCACGTGCTACTACATGGGAAACGCGAATCGGAATTTGGACAAAGACATGAACGTGTTCGGAACCCTTCAAAGCGATACCTGGTGCGCGGGCGGGCAACAGCAGATTGCGCCGATTAGCGTGGGCTCGGCCCCGCGGGAAATCCAGAAGTTGCTGGCCGAGTTCGGGCGCAACCTGACGCCCGGGCGCCTCGCCGAGGAAACCCGACGCGCGGTGCAGGTGGCGACCCAGAAACCGGCACACCGTGGCCAACCGTGACGCCGCGCGTACTGATACGTGGATAGGGGGTGGGTGGCGGTGGCCGTGGCTGTTGCCGCCGCGGCGGCGGTGGCTCTGTCCATGGAACACGGGCCCGGCGAACCGCCTGAGGGGATGGTGCTGATTCCCGGGGGCACGTTCATGATGGGCAGCCGCGGCGACGAGGGCAAGGTCGGATTCGAGGTGGGCGTGGACGAGATGCCCCAACACCCGGTTCGTCTGCGCCCGTTCTTCCTGGATCGCTACGAGGTCACCAACGCGCAGTATCAGCGCTTCATCGAAGCCACTGGACGCCCGGTGCCGGCCGACGAGAAAGACCCCGAGTATTACACCTGGGTCGATGGGCAGCCTCCGGCCGGGCAAGAAGATTACCCGGTGTGTTACGTGGCGTGGGCCGACGCGGACGCCTACTGCAAGTGGGTAGGCAAGCGCTTGCCCACCGAAGCCGAGTGGGAACGCGCCGCGCGAGGCGACGACAACCGGATCTGGCCCTGGGGCAACTCGTTTGATCCGGCGCGGTGTAATGTCATGGAAAGCGGTCTGCGCTGGGCCACGCCGGTGGGCAGCTTCCCCGACGGCGCCAGCCCCTTCGGCGTGATGGATCTGTGCGGCAACGTGGCGGAGTGGACCGCGTCCTGGTACGCGCCGTATCCCGGCAGCACGCTGCAGCGCGCCGCGTTCGGCAAACAGATGCGGGTCGCGCGCGGCGGCGCGTGGGTGCTCACCGCCGAACCCTGGTCGCGTTCCACCAACCGCAACCTGGCCCAGCCGCCGGGTTTGAAACATCGCACCGTGGGGTTCCGGTGCGCGAAGTGATGGACGGGGCGACGGGGAGACGGGGCGACGGGGCGAGGGGGCGAAAGGGCGAAGGACATC
>JBFLXB010000051.1 GCA_040757335.1 Nitrospirota bacterium
GTCGCCGCTCGCCGTCCGCGCGGCGCGCGAACGGCGAGCGGTCGTTGCGGTGACCGGCGATCACGCCGCGGCCTGGTGCTTGGAAGACGAAGGCGCCGCGGCGGCGCTCGCGGCGCCGATTACGAGCGAAGACGAGGTGCTGGGCGTGGTCGAACTGTGGCGGACCGAGGGGCGCGACCCGTTCGCCGGGGACGCCGCAACGTGGCTCACCGAGTTAGGGCACTCGGCGGTGCGCGCGTACAAGAAGCTGCGTACGCTCCGCGAAGTCCGCGCGCTCGCGCAGAGCGAGGCCACCCGCCGCGATCTCAAAGCGCTGCTCGCCGGGGACGGGCCGATGCGCGATCGCCTGCAGCGCAGCGTGGAAACGCTGGGTGCGATCCTGCAGGCGAGCGCCGTACATTTGTACGTGCGGGCGCCTCAGACGGGAGAGATTCTGCTCCAGGCCTCCACGACCCTGCGTCTGGAACAATCGGGCTCCGCGCGCATCCCGTGGGGTATCGGGCTGGTCGGAGAAGTCGCCAAGTTCAACCGGGCGGCGGTCTTGCGGGAAGACCTCGCGGAGGGGTCGCGCGGCACGGGGCGGGCGCTCATTGCCGTACCCCTGACGGTCGGAAAAGACGCCGTCGGCGTGCTGGTGGTCGAAGCACCGCCCGCCGTCGAGGTCACGCACCGCTTGAGGGCGCTCCTGGCCGAGGCGGGCGAGATTCTGGGCGCCTCGATCGCGAGCGACGTGGAGCGCCACAAGATGTCGCAGAAGGTGGTCAAATTGTCCGCGGTCAACGAAGAAGGGCTTCAACTCCTGTCGTTGACCGACCGCGACAAAGTGCTCCTCACCGGCACGGCTTCGACGGCGATGATTTTGGATGCCGAGGCGGTGGTCCTTCGCGTCCGCGAGCGCCGCGGCGAGCGCCTGCTCGTGGGCGGAACGTACGGCTTGCACCGCGACGAGATCGACGCGGCCCTCGTTCGCCTCGATCAAGCGGTGGCGGCCCGCGTGGCCGAGTCCCGCGCTTTTCTCCGCAGCGAACGGATGGACACCTTCGGAGTGGAGCTCCCCGCCGTGTTCCCGTATCGCACCGTGCTGGCGGGTCCGTTGTTTGCCGGCGACCGGTTGGTCGGGACGGTGTCGGCCTACAATAAAGTCTTATATCACTCGTTCGCGTGCGGTTCGTTCGACCGGGACGATCAAGAGATCCTCGAAAAGTTCTCTTTCTACCTTGGCCGCGCCCTGGTCCAAGCCCAGGAGTTCCGCGAGCGCCAGGCGCTTATCACGATCGACGAGGTCACGGGCCTTCGCAATCGACGATATTTGGACCTCCGTCTGCCCGAAGAGATCCGGCGCGCCGAGCGGTACCAGCGCAAGGTCTCGCTGCTGATCATGGAGGTGACCGATTTTGCCGAACTGAGCCGCGCGTTCACCGCCCAAGGTCGGGACGAGCTGTTGCGCGCGTTGGCGGGGATGATCCGCGAAACCTTCCGCAACGTGGACATCTTGGCGCGTCTGGAAGACGCGCGTTTTGCGGTGGTGATGCCCGACACCGGGGACGCGATGCGCGACGTGTTGGACCGCCTCCTGCAAGCCATGGACACGTTCCGTTTGCGGGGCGCCGACGGACAGGCGCTTGAGGTGAAACTCGCGGTCGGCACGTGCACGTATCCGGCCGAAGCGGCGAGCGTCCAAGAACTCCTCGAACGCGCCGCCCAGTTGCGGCCGCTGGAATAGCCATGGCTTCCACGACGACGAACACGGACCTCAACGACCTGCTGACCGCGCTGGAGGGGCAGGTCCGCCGCGCCGCCCAGGCCGTTCATCGGCTCAAGACCGAAAACGCGCGGCTCACCCGCGAACTCGCGTCGGCGACCACGCGCGCGGCCGAGTGGCAGAAGCGGTGCGCGACCTGGGAACGCGAACGCGACTCGCTGGGAGCCAGGCTGGAACGCCTCCTCGCCGAGCTCGACCACCTCGCAAACGCCCATGAAGGAGCGGAGCCATCCCATGACCTCGAAGACCGTGACCGTTGAGATTTACGGCGAACGATACGTGCTCAAAGGCGACGCCGATCCGGACTACGTCAAGCGGTTAGCCGGTGTGGTGGATCGCAAAATCCGCGAAGCCGCGGGCCAGCTTCCCGGCACGCCTCTCGGCAAACTCGCGATCCTGGCCGCCGTCAACCTGGCCCACGACTATGTCAAGCTGCTCGAGGAGGCGTCCAAGAAGGACTCCGCAATCGCGCACGCGTCCAGGCGCACCAAAGACCTGATCGACAGCATCGAGGAGCAGTTCGAAGATCTCGACCTCTCCCTGTGAGGTGCGGTTTGCTTGAATTCCCGCAGACCTTTTGCTAAGCTGAACCGCGAGTGCCCCTGCTGTGTGCGCGAGCCGGCGGGATGTTTGTGCCAACAGTTCTGAAGCGGGAGCCTTCGTCGTAGAGATGGTGTGCACGCCCCGCGGAGCGGGGAAGCCTAAAATCTCCCGGAAGGCACCCACGTTGAAGCCCCAAGGCTTCAAACGATTCCGCCGCCACGGCACGGCGGGGGCCAACACGAACGGCAGAGGGAAGGCCGCGACGCGACACCCGGGAACTCTTTGGTGATAGACGGTTTGGTGGCAGCAGGATCGGCGAGTGGGACATCAGTTGGCCCGGGGCGTTGCCCCGCGGCAATTTCTGGTATAGATCGCATGAGGGTTTCGGACGCAACCCACGTAACCGTGGAGCGTAGCCTGTCGCCTCCGGCGGTCTAGTACTCCCCCGACCCGCGCCACAAAGCCGCCCTCCCAACCTCCCGCGCGCGTCAGCGCGACCTCTCCGAGCAGCTCATCGTCGTTAGCGTCTCGCAGGGCTGGGCGAAGCAAACCGTGCCTACGTTGCGCTACGCAAGCGAGGTTGACAAGGTGCGCATAACCAAGATCAACAGCGTCTCGCAGCCTCGGCGCGGGAACCTGCACCGCCCCGCAGAGGGGCGGGTTCCAGAGGGCTCGCTTCCATACAGGTGGCGAAGCAAACCGCGCCTACGTTGCGCTACGCAAGCGAGGTAGGGAGGACCGACCATTTCTACGACAATCTGGTTCATTGTGATCGGAGTCGCCGCGGCGTTCGCCGGCGTGGGGCTGGGAGTGGTCATCGCCCGTCTGCTCAGCCGGCAAGCCGTGGCGCAGGCCAAACAGGAAGCGACCCGGCTCGTCGACGACGCGCGGCGGGACATCGAACGGCTCCAGAAAGAAGCGGCGCTGGAAGCCAAAGACAAACTCTATCAGGCCCGGCAGGCGTTCGAACAGGAAAACCGCGACCGCCGGAACGAACTGCTCGAACAGGAGCGCCGTCTAAACCAACGCGAGCAGGCACTCGACAAAAAAGTGAGCACGGCCGATCGAAAAGAAGCCGATCTCACCCGCAAAGAGCGAGACCTCACCGTACGCGAACGAACGCTCACGGACAAGGAGGCCCAGGTCGAGCAGGCGCTCCTGCAACAACGCGCGCAACTCGAAGCGCTGAGCGGCATGACCGCGGAAGAAGCCAAAAAGAGCCTCATTACCGCGATGGAACAGGAAGCCCGTTACGAGGCGATCAAGCTGACCAAACGCATCGAAGACGAGGCCCGCGAAGGAGCCGAGCGCACGGCCCGCGAGATCATCGTGTCGTCGCTGCAACGGTACGCCCACGACTACGTACAGGAGGCGACCGTCTCGGTCGTCCAGTTGCCGAACGACGAGATGAAAGGCCGGATCATCGGACGTGAGGGCCGCAACATTCGCGCGTTGGAGGCTGCTACGGGGATCGATCTTGTCATCGACGACACGCCGGAGGCGATTCTGATCTCGGGGTTCGACCCGTTCCGCCGCGAGGTCGCCAAAGTCGCCCTCGAACGGCTGATGCACGACGGCCGGATTCACCCGGCGCGCATCGAGGAAGTGGTCGAGAAGGTCCGCAAAGAAACCGAAAAGTTGATGATCGCGGAGGCCGAACAAGTGCTCTTCGACCTGGGGATCCAGGACCTGCACCCCGACTTGATCAAGCTGCTCGGCAAACTGCGGTACCGCACCAGCTACGGGCAGAACAACCTGGTTCATGCCCGAGAAGCCGCGTTCATCTGCGGCATCATGGCCACCGAGCTGGGGTTGGACGCCAAACTGGCCAAACGAGCCGCGATCCTGCACGACGTCGGCAAGGCCATCAGCCACGAAGAAGAAGGCACGCACCCCAACCTGGGGGGCGAATACGCCCGCAAGTGCGGTGAGCACCCGCACGTGGTCAACGCGATCATGGCCCACCACGGCGACATCGAGTGGACCTCCCCGGAAGGCGTGCTGGTGGCCGTTGCGGAGGGTCTCTCCGCCGCCCGACCGGGCGCGCGGCGCGAGGCCTACGAGTCGTACATCAAGCGCCTGGAGAAGCTCGAGGAGATCGCGACGTCGTTCAAGGGGGTGGACAAGGCCTACGCGATCCGCGCCGGACGTGAAGTTCGCGTGATCGTCAACCAGGACGGCGTGTCCGAGGCCGAATCCGCGCAGATCTCGCGTGAAATGGCCAAGCGGGTGGAAAACGAACTGACGTATCCCGGCCAGATCAAGATCACGGTGATCCGCGAAAGTCGGTACGTGGAGTATGCAAAGTAAAGGGCGTTGGCCGGTGAGCCGGTTGGCCTGTTGGCCGGTTCAACCGATCGGGGCGAGATTTGAACCGGCGCACCGGCGCACCGGCACACCGGCACACTGATTCTCATGAACCTTCTTCTCATCGGCGACATCGTCGGGGAGCCCGGCCGTCGGATCTTGAGTCAGCACCTCCACGTGCTCAAACACGACCACCGGATCGACCTGGCGGTGGGCAACGCCGAAAACGCGGCCGGAGGTTTCGGGGTCACCCCGAAAATTGCGGAGGAACTCTTCGCCATGGGATTCGACGTGTTGACCACCGGCAACCACGTGTGGGACAAGAAAGAGATCCTCGGCTACCTCCGCGACCATCCGCGGCTGCTGCGGCCCGCCAACTATCCGGACGGCGTGCCGGGCGCGGGTCGCACCGTGGTGACCACGGCTTCCGGCGAGAAGGTGGGCGTGTTGCACCTGATGGGCCGCGTCTACATGCCGGGTTCTCTCGACTGCCCGTTTCGGATCGGCGACCGCGAGTTGGAAAAACTCCGCACGGAAACGCACGTGATCCTGCTCGACATGCACGGCGAAGCCACGTCCGAGAAATCCGCCATCGGCTGGCACTTCGACGGCAGGGTGAGCGCGGTGCTGGGCACCCATACCCACGTGCAGACCGCCGACGAGCGCGTGCTGCCGCAGGGCACGGCGTTTCTGACCGACGTGGGCATGACCGGTCCGGTTGATTCGATTATCGGCGTCAAAAAAGACGAAGCCCTCACCAAGTTCCTGACGCAGATGCCCACGAAGTTCGAGACCGCGACCGGCCGTTCGATCATTTCCGGCGCCGTGGTTGAAGTGGACGGCGACACCGGCAAGGCCACCAACATCCGACGGATCCGTATCGCCGATCCTTGATGGGAGGCGCGACACCGGTCGCGCCTCCCGTTCTGCCCTATGGACCTGTTCGACTTCTCCACCCGTGCGGATCACGCGGACGAGCCGCCCCGCCAGATCTACACCGTTTCCGACCTCACCGCGTTGGTGCGTCGACGTCTCGAGGGGGACTTCGGCGACATCTGGGTTGAAGGCGAGGTTTCCAACCTGCGCCACCCCGGCTCCGGCCACTGCTACCTGACGCTCAAGGACGAACAGAGCCAACTGCGCGCCGTAGTCTTCCGCTCCGTGGCCCGCATGCTGCGGTTCGCGCTCAAGGACGGACTGCACGTGGTTTGTCGCGGCCATGTCACGGTGTATGAGCCGCGCGGAGAGTACCAGCTCGTGGTCGATTACCTCGAGCCCAAGGGCGCCGGGGCCCTGCAACTCGCGTTTGAGCAACTCAAGGAGCGGCTGGCGCGGGAAGGGCTCTTCGACGCCGCGCGCAAGCGGCCGCTCCCGTTTCTCCCGGCCCGGATCGGGGTCATCACGTCACCGGCGGGTGCGGTGATCCGGGACATGCTCCACGTTCTCGACCGGCGCTTCTCCACGATCCCCGTGTTGATCCTTCCGGTGGCGGTCCAGGGACCGGGAGCCGCCGGCCAGATTGCCGACGCCATCGACGAGGCGAACGCCTTGACCGCGAGCCTCCGGCCGGACGTGTTGGTGGTGGCTCGCGGCGGAGGCTCGCTCGAAGACCTCTGGGCGTTCAACGAGGAGATCGTGGCCCGCGCCGTGGCCGCGTCGGCCATTCCGGTGGTGTCGGCGGTCGGTCACGAGACCGATTACACGATCGCGGACTTCGTGGCGGATGTGCGGGCGCCCACGCCATCGGCCGCGGCCGAGCTCATCGCCCCGCGGCGCGATCAACTGATGGCGGCGGTGGCGACGGCGCGCGAACGGCTCGCGGCTGCGGCGCGGGGAGCCTTGGCGGATCGGCGCACCAAGGCGCTGGCGGAGTGGCGGGCGCTGCGGAGCCCGGCGCGGCTCGTGGAGGGCTCCCTGCTTCGCGTCGACGACCTGTTTGCGCGTTTGCGCGACGCCATGACGCGCCTGATCGATCGCCAGCGCGAGCAGCGGCGATTTCTCGCCCGGGCGGTGCTGGCGGCGCATCCGGTGCGACGGCTCGAGACCGCACGCTTGATCCACCGTCGGGCGACCGAGCGCCTCACCATCCGAATGCGCGCCATGCTGGCCGACGCCAAGAGCCGCACCTCGGCCCTCGCCGCCCGACTGGATGCGCTGAGCCCCTTGGCGATCCTGGCCCGCGGCTACAGCGTCACGCGCCTGCTCCCTTCGAAGGACCTCGTCCGCTCGCCGTCGGACGTGGCCCCAGGCGATCGCCTGCTCATCACCTTGGCCCACGGCGAAGTGACCGCCGAGGCGGCCGAGGTGCGCGACGAGCGCACGGACGACTGAGGGCACGCCCGCGCCCCGGACCATGACCCCACGGCTCACACTCACGGTCAAATCCGACGCGCTCTCCCGCCTGGCCTCGGGACACCCGTGGATCTACGCCAATGAGCTCACGCGACCGCCCAAGACGATTGAGCCGGGCGCCCTGGTCGACGTGCAGACGTCGCGCGGCGTGTGGATCGGTCGCGGTTATTACAATCCCCGATCGGTCATCGCTGTCCGCCTGCTGTCGCGCGAGCCGCTCGACATCGACGACGTGTTCTTTGCCCGCGCGATCGCTCGCGCACAAGCCTTGCGCGATCGCGTCGTGCCGGGCGAAGAGGCGTATCGCGCGGTGTTCGGCGAGGCCGACGGTCTGCCGGGACTGATCGTGGACCGGTACGGCCCCGTGCTGGTGACCCAGTTCCTGACCGCCGGGATGGATCGCCTGACCGGCGCGATCGTCAAGGCATTGATCGAGCGATACCGCCCCGCAGCGATTATCGGTCGCAATGACGCCGGCTCCCGCAAGTTGGAAGGCCTCCCCGTGGAAAAGCGCCTGCTCTACGGCGAAAAACCGGATCGCGCGGTCGTGGCCAGGAACGGCCTGGAATTTGAGGTCGACGTGTGGGAGGGGCAAAAAACCGGTTTGTTTCTGGATCAAGCGGCCAACTACCGCGCGATCGCGCCGTGGTGCAAAGGCACGCGAGTGCTCGATACCTTCTGCTACGCCGGCGCGTGGGGCTTGCACGCGTTGCGCCACGGCGCCGTCAGCGTGCTGGGACTCGATGCCTCCGAGAAGGCCCTCGCCACGGCGAGCGCGAATGCGTCCCGTAACGGGCTGAGCGAGCGCGTGGAATACCGACGCGTCGACGTGTTCAACGAGCTGCGGACGCTGCTCGCCGCCGGCGCCCGCTACGAGTTGATCATCCTGGATCCCCCTGCGTTCGCCAAAACGCGAAAAGACAAGGCCGGCGCGCTGCGCGGCTACAAAGAGATCAACCGCCTCGGGATGTCGTTGCTGACCCCCGGCGGCGTGCTCGTCACGTGCTCGTGCTCGCACCCGATCGACCCCGCGACGTTTCACGAGGTCCTGGTGGAGGCGGCCCGCGATGCCAGACGCACGTTCCGCTTGATCGCCCGGCGCACGCAAGGGCCCGATCATCCGATTGTCCTCGGAATTCCGGAAACCGAGTACCTGCAGTGCGTGATCCTGCAGGATCGAACGGAGAGGATTTGACCGGGACTGGTGCCCTCTGGGGCATCGTGCTAAGATGCGCCGTCCATGCGCATCGTCGCTGATCTTCACATCCATTCCTACCTCTCGCGGGCGTGCAGCCCGCAGCTCAGGCCCGAAAACTTGTACGAGTGGTGCCAGCTCAAGGGCATCACCGCGCTCGCCACCGGCGATTTTACCCACCCGAAATGGTTCTCGGAGCTGACCGAGACGCTCGTGGAGGCCGACCCCGGGCTGTTCACCCTGAAACCCGATCGGGCCAAGGCCGTGGATGAGCGGGTCTTTCCGGCGTGTCGGGCGCCGGTTCGGTTCGTGCTGGGCGTGGAGATCAGTTGCATCTACAAGAAGGGGCCGCGCGTACG
The DNA here is from genome assembly GCA_040757335.1 of Nitrospirota bacterium. NCBI lineage: Bacteria > Pseudomonadati > Nitrospirota > Nitrospirota bacterium. The sequence continues at coordinate 8,519 of JBFLXB010000051.1, forward strand.
CAAGGTGCACCACCTGGTTTTCATGCCCTCGCTCGAGGCGGCCGAGCGCTTCAACACCAGCCTCGCGAAGATCGGCAACCTGCGCTCCGATGGCCGGCCCATCCTTGGGCTCGACTCGCGCAACCTGCTCGAACTGGTATTGAAGGCCGACCCTCAGGCCGTGCTTATTCCAGCCCACGCGTGGACCCCGCACTTCGCGGTATTCGGCTCGGAGTCGGGATTCGATTCCCTCGAAGAGTGCTTCGAAGACCTCACCCCGCACATCTTCGCGATCGAGACCGGCCTGTCGTCCGACCCCGCGATGAATTGGCGATTGTCCGCGTTGGACGGCATCACCCTGATCTCCAACTCGGACGCGCACTCCCCGGAAAAGTTGGCGCGCGAGGCCAACCTGTTCGACACCGACCTGTCGTATCGGGGCATCTTCGACGCGATCAAGGCCCGCGACGGCCGCTTCGTCAAGACGTTGGAGTTCTTTCCCGAAGAGGGCAAGTATCACGTGGACGGCCACCGCAACTGCCGGACTCGGCTCGATCCCAAGGAGACGTTACGGCGCAACGGACTGTGCCCGGTCTGCAACAAGCCGGTCACGGTCGGCGTGTTGCACCGCGTCGAGCGCCTCGCGGACCGACCCGAGGCGATCCGACCCTCGGGCGCCCCGCATTTCGAGAATCTGATTCCGCTCAAGGAAGTGCTGAGCGAAGTCTTGCGGGTGGGACCCTCCAGCGTCAAGGTCGCTGCGCTGTATCGCCGCCTGCTCGAATCCTTCGGCAATGAGCTGTTTATTCTCCGGGAACTGTCGCTCGCGCGCCTCGAACGCGACCACCCCACGGTTGCGTTGGCAGTGGATCGCATGCGCCGGGGCAAGGTGCGAATCGACGCGGGTTACGACGGAGAGTACGGTACCATTTCGCTCCTGTCCGAAGAGGACTTGGCCTCAAAGCGCCAGATGGCGCTGTTTGATGCCTGATCCCCTCAATACGGCTCAGCGCAACGCGGTCGAGACCGTGGACGGATCGGTGATCATCGCGGCCGGACCCGGCACCGGCAAGACCCGCACGTTCGCCCACCGCGTCGCGCACTTGATCCAGGACCGGCACGTCTCACCCGAGCGTATCCTGGCCGTCACGTTCACCCGCAGCGCGGCCGGAGAAATGAGGGATCGGTTGAAAGGCCTGCTGGGCGAGGTGCCGCCTGCCCTCTGGGTAGAGACTTACCACGCCGCAGCCTTTCGCATCCTGGGGGAGCAGGGGTATCCGTTCGGGGTTGGGGTCGATTTCGCGCTGATCGCCGATGAGGACAAACCCGCGCTGCTCGACGGTCTGGTACCCAAGAAAGAAGCGACCGCGTTCCTCGACGATCTGCGGAAGACGAAACAACGGCTCGCCTGGCCGGAAGACGGACCAGGCGCGGCATATCAGAGGAGATTGGCAGCCCGCCGGCTGCTCGACTTCGACGACCTCTTCCTGTATGCCATGCGTCTGTTCGAGGAGCGGCCGGACGTTGCAGCGGACTACCGCGAACGCTTTCGTCACATCGTGGTCGACGAATTTCAGGATACGAGTTTTGCCCAGTACCGGTTCATACGATCCTTGGCCCGCGAGGCGAATCCCCCCATCCCCCCTTTGACAAAGGGCGGCAAGGGGGGATTTAGTCTTTGCGTGATAGGCGACCCGGACCAAGCCATCTACGGCTTTGCCGGGGGTTTTCGCGCGTTCGAAGCGTTCGCGACCGACTTCCCGGACCACCGCGTCTGCCGTTTGTCGGAAAACTACCGCTCGCAGGGCATGATCGTCGCGGCCGCGGGGCAAGTCATCGCCAAGAGTCCGGCCCACCTGCCGCGACGCCTCACCGCGCGGCTCGCCAACGGCCTGCCCCTCGCCATTTCCCGCTACGGGACGGACCGGCAGGAAGCCGAGATGATCGTGCGTAAGATCGAAGCGCTACTCGGCGGCTCCAGCCACTTCACCATCGACAGCGGGTGGGCCCAGTCCGATGACGGCCACCGCACCTACGGCCTGAGCGACATCGCGATTCTGTACCGACTCCACGCGCAGTCTCGGCCGATCGCCGACGCGCTGGACCGTTCCGGCCTTCCATATCGATGCTTCGGAAGATCCGGCGCAGCGCAGGACGTTGAAGATTTCGTCGCGGGTGAACCCGCGCTTCGGTCGGAGGCGATCAGTCTCATGACGCTGCACCGCGCCAAAGGGTCGGAGTTTCCAGTCGTGTTCATCGCTGGTTGCGAGGAAGGATTGCTCCCCTATCATCGCAACGATGACGTGGAAGAGGAGCGCCGACTGCTCTTCGTCGGCATGACACGGGCGCGACAGCGGCTCTTCGTGTCGTCGGCCGCGACACGTTTTCTCTATGGCGAGACGCGCCGCGCCGGGCCCTCGTCGTTTCTGTCGGACATCCAAGAGGAATTGCGGCAGCTCGAGGAGGGCCGGGCCCCCAGACGGCCCATCGAACAGAATCGCCAGCAGAGCTTGTTCTGAACCGCGTCAGCCCTCGAACGAGGTGGCGGGCGGTTAATGTGGTTCGCTTTGCGTCGAGCCCGGCGCGGCCGGCTACGGACTCGTCGTTTCACCCGCACGGAGAATGGCCTGGGCCACACGGCGGTACGAGTCGAACTCTTCTCCGGGAGGGATTCGCGTCAGTACCGGGGTAATGGCCCCTCTGGCCTCAGAAAACCGACCAAGACGGTACAAAGCTACTGCCCGGTTATACACTGCTTCGAGCGAAGTTGGGTCGCGCTGGCTGGCCACCGTAAACTGGGCGAGCGCTTCCTCCCAACGCCGTTGATCGAGGTAAAGCGTCCCCAGAGCGTTTCGGACGGCCACGTGGTCGGGAGCATGACGCAACGCCTCCTGGAAGGCCCTTTCCGCTAGCGCACCGTGTCCAGCGCGCTGGGCGAGGCGACCAAATTCAGCGTAGGTCGCCGCGTCTCCGGGGTTGATCGCCGCAGCCCTCTGAAAAGCCTCGACACCGGCCTGCAGATTCCCGGACTCGATCTCCAACGTTCCCAGGGCTCGGTAGGCTTTTGCGTATGCAGGATCCAAGGCAAGTGCCTGCTGAAGAGACGCCCGGCCTTCCTGATACCGACCTTGACGCAACGCAAGGAGGCCTACGTTGTAGTGCGCGGTCTTGTGTTTGGGGTCGAGACTCAGTGCACGGCGGAACGCGGTCTCCGCTCGGTCGTACTCGCCCTCCTTTAGATAGGCCGAGCCCAGATTGACATGCGCGACCGGGTACTCGGGAGCGTTTCGCACGGTCTCCTCCCACAGGGCGCGGTCGTCGTGCCAAACCGTAGCACGCCACCGATCCATTCCCATCGCGATAATGAGGAGAATCGCGATCCCCGCCGTATAGATCCACTGCGCCGCGCGAGAATCCGGGACTTGCCGTGCCAGCAGGCCCCACCCCGCTTGCAGCGCTGCGGCGGTCAACCAGGCAAGGCCCACCGCAGAGAATGCAAGCCGGTTCTCTTGGAGCAAACCTCGGGTCGTCATCCAGGGTAAGGGCAGAAGCGGCAACAGTCCAGCTACGGCCCAGATAAATGCCCAGGAAATGATGTGGGATCGACGTCGAAAGCCCCATATCGCCGCCAACAGAAGCACGCCGCCAGTCACTGTAGCTGTCGCCGCGATCCAATCGAAGCCGGTGAGGAGCGAGAGCGGATGATCGAGGCCCAGCGGAAATGGCCAGATCCACAAAGCCAGGGAACGCACCAGCACTTCGACGAATACCCAGAGGGGATTTGCGGCCCCGTCGTGCAGCGTGATCCTTCCGCCTCCCACGAGCTTTAATACAATCGCATACGTCAAAGCCACGACAGCGAACGGGATCACAGCCCACACCGGACTTGTCTTTGGACGATCGATCGCCGAATTCTGCTCGGACCGGGGGAACATCGCGGCATAGCTCACGAGAGGAAGGAGGACCGCAATACCGGACTCCTTGCTCAGTACCGCAGCCGCGAATGATGCAAGACTACCCCACCACCAGATCCGTCTCCCTCTCTTCTGATCAAATGCTCGGAGGAACAGCCAGAATGTCAGCGTCGCGAAGAGTGCGGACACCAGTGAGGATCGCGCCGTCACGTAGTTGACAGCCTCGGCGTTCACCGGGTGAAGAGCAAACACCAACCCTGCCACCGCCGCCCAGCCTTCACTCTTGAGCAGGTGCCGTCCCACTACAAAGACCATCCAAGATAGCAGCAGGTGGACGACGAGATTGACCGCTAGGTACCCGCGAGGGTCCAGGCCTCCAAACGCATAGTTGGCGGCAAACGAGGCAACTGTGAGAGGACGATACGCTGCCCCGTCAACCCAGCTACTCCCAGTCACGGGTGACACAAGATACGTCAATGGCCTCCAAACCCGGATGCTGGGATTCTCAATTATTGTGAAGGTATCGTCGTAGTGGAACATCCCGTTCAGTGCACCCAGGTGCGCAATACCCACTGCAGTCGCCAGCCCGAGTGCAATCCAGACGGAACGTTTCGAGTCGCCTGTCCAAAGCATCAGGAACCTACTCGCGGTCTTGGTCCAGTTCCGCCAGTTCATGACAAGAACGAAACCCACACTATTCGCGTCATATCGGCGCCGCTTCAGCGCCCCTCAGGAGCACCGCCAACACCGAACCCCACCTTCAGGGGCGCGCGGACGGGGAGCTGTTACCTACCCACTAGCGCGCAGTACAGATCTGTGACGTTAGTTCTGGTGGGGCCGGTTTGAATGGTCTGGGCGAGGGTGTGGAAGAAGGTGTAGGAGTCGTTCTGGTCGAGGAAGCGTTGTGGTTGCAGGCCGAGCTCGCGGGCTTTCTCCAACGTCGCGCCGTCGGCCATCGCGCCGGCCACTTCGGTCGAGCCGTCAGTGCCGTCGGTCCCGAAGGCGAAGGCCGTGACCTTCTTCAGACCCGCGATCTCCATGGCAAGGGCGAGCGTGAACTCCTGGCAGCGGCCACCGGTGCCCTGACCTCGTACCGTCACGGAGGTTTCGCCTCCCGCGATCAGCGCCGCCGGGCGCTTGATGGGACGATCCGTCGCCACCAGCTCCCGTACCATGGCGCCGAAGACCTTGGCGACCTCCCGCGTCTCGCCGACGAGCGATGAGGTCAGGACCAGTGGATGGTACCCAAGGCGTTTGACCTGCGCTGCAGCCGCGTTCAGCGCCACCCGCACGTCGCCGACCACGACGTTGTGGACTTTAGCGAACGCCGGATGATTGGGCTTCGGCGTATCACCCGCGCCGCTCCGGCTGCCCTGCACCAGGTGATCTTTCACCGCTTGGGGAATCTTGTCCCAGAGTTCGTAGTGATGGAGGATTGCGACCGCATCCTGGAAGGTCGTGGGGTCGGGCACCGTGGGACCGGACGCGATGCTTGCCAGATCGTTGCCGACCACGTCGGACAGGATCAGCGCCAGGACGGGCGCCGGGGCCGCGGCGGTCGCCAGGTTCCCACCCTTGAGCTGGGAAAGGTGCTTGCGCACCGCGTTGATCTCCTGGATGGTCCCCCCTGCGCGCAACAACAGTGCGGTGACCACTTGTTTGTCGGTCAGGCTGACCCCGTCGACCGGCACCGGAAGCAGCGCCGATCCGCCGCCGGAGATCAGGGCGATCACCAGGTCCCGTTCGCCCGCTTTGCGCAGCATGTCCAGCACGCGCTGACTGGCCGAGAGGCCGGCGCGATCCGGAATCGGGTGGCCGGCCTCAACCACCTCGACCTTCGCCAGCTTGCCTCCGTGACCATAGCGGGTCACGACGAGCCCGCCGTCGAGCCGGGTCTTGAGCACCTGCTCGATCGCGGCGGCCATCGGGAGCGCGGCCTTGCCGCCGCCCACCACGAGCACGCGCTCGTATTTGTCGAGGGGGTAGGACTGTTTCCCGACGATCAACCGACGGTTCTTGACCGAAAGGGATTTCTTGACGAGCGCAGCAGGATCAGCCGCTCGAATAGCCGCGGCGAAGATGGAGGTGATTGCTTGTCGCGCTTTGGTGTGCTCGGCTCCCAGCTGACGGCCTCGCGGAACGCCTGCGCGCGGGCGGCTAGCCTCCCCGCGCGCGGCTCCTCATCATTGTGACTTCGGAAGCTTCTCCCAATCAGACAGAAACTTTTTCAACCCAATATCCGTGAGCGGATGTTTGACCAACTGCATCATCACCACGTAGGGCATGGTCGCGATATCCGCTCCCAACAGGGCCGCGTCCACCACATGGATCGGGTGTCTGACGCTCGCGACCAAGACGTGGGTCTTGAACTCATAGTTCCGGTAGATCGTGATGATCTGGCGGATCAGCGCCATCCCTTCTTCGCTGATGTCGTCCAGTCGCCCCACGAACGGGCTGACGATGAACGCACCCGCTTTCGCGGCCAACAAGGCTTGGTTGGCCGAAAAACAGAGCGTCACGTTGGTCTTGATCCCCTCCTCGCTGAAAATCCGGGTCGCTTTCAGGCCCTCCGGAATCAACGGGACCTTCACCACGACATTCGGATGGATCTTGGCCAATTCGCGGCCTTCACGCAGCATCCCCTCGCACTCCACCGCGGTCACCTCGGCGCTGATCGGTCCGTCGACGATCTGGCAGATTTCTTCGATCGTCTGCCGAAACGGCCGTCCTTCCTTGGAGATGAGCGAGGGGTTCGTCGTCACGCCGTCGACCAAACCCATCGCCGCAACGTCTCGAATTTCCTTCAGGTTGGCGCTATCGATGAACAGCTTCATCGCTCAGGGTCTCCCTGGTGGTGGGGGCCCAACCCGGCCCCACACCCCACGCGGC
>JBFLXB010000052.1 GCA_040757335.1 Nitrospirota bacterium
CCACCTGCATGCCAGCGCCCGCCGTGTCCGCCGCTCGGGAGAGAAGCTCCGCTCATTTGTCCTCGCATCGGATCTCCCATCAGCCCCGTGGCAATAGATGTTCTATTACTTACGCAAAACTCAATAAGCACTCCCAGGGGATTGCGGTCGTACGTGAGGCGAGTGGCGCCACGAAGAAGTGGCGCTGAGCCACGAGCGCCGCCGAGACGGTGAGGCGGCCGAGGCTCCTTGGAGAACGCCGCGGATGGGCTTTTTCAGCAACCGACTAAGCGATGAGCGCCTTCTGAACGAGGCCGGGAAGATCGGTAGGATGTGCGGCCACGAAGTCCGGCTCGCGATCGGGCCGGTCAACGTATCCCCACGCGCACCAGATCGTGGCGGCGCCGAACGCCTGTCCGAGCGCGATGTCGGCGGTGGTGTCTCCGATCATGACCGCGCGGCCCCGTGCCGCGTCGAATGCACACCGCCGGGCGGCTTCGGACAACACGAGGGGATCGGGTTTGCTCGCCGCGCACGTGTCGCCGCCGATCACCGCCGCGAAGAACGCGTCGATCCCGAGCGCCTCGATCAGCCGTTGGGAGATCCGTTCCGGCTTGTTGGTGATCACGGCCAGTCGGCCGACGTACGCCAGCCGTTCCAGCGAGTCCGCGATCCCCGGATAGAGGCGGGTGTCGTGCGCCACGTGGTCCAGGTAATCGGCCTCATAGCGCGCGCGGACATCGACCAGCCGGCTGTCGTTGCCCTCGAGATAGTCGTCGAAACACGCGCGGTAGAGCTGATCCATGCCCCGGTTCACCCAGGGACGGATGGCGTCGTCGGCCTGCGGGGACAGCCCGAGTCCCGCACGCACGCGGTGAACCGCGGACACCATGTCGTTCCGGCTGTCTTCCAGCGTGCCGTCGAGATCGAATCCGATCAGGTTCACGCGTTGGCGGGATCGGTCCGGCGAGTCAATTGTTCGACGCTGCCCGCGCCGTCCCCGTGTTCGGTCACGCGGCGCTGGCCGCTCAATGAGCCCTTGTACGCCGAGAACGGGCGGCTGTTGTGGCTGATCACTTCGTGCGCCATCCCGCCCGGAATCAACAGGATGTCGCCCGCTTCGATGGTCACCGGGAACTCGTCGAAGTGAAACGTGATCGCGCCGGATACCGCGCCCCGGATTTCCGGTTCGTCGTGCGCGTGCCGGCTGCGTTCGAACCACGGCGCGACGGTTTGCAGGTCGTACACCGCGTACCCGAACCGTCGCATCTCTTCGGCCACCGACTCCGCGGTGGGCTCCTCGGTGCGGCCCCACTTCACGAGTCGGACCCCGTTGGGCAATGTCACCATTTTGGATCGATTACTCATGGCGAATCTCCGGTATGACCGCCACCATAACGCGTTCGGCGTGGCGCTGTCTATGCCTCCTCCGGGGTACGATGGGCCGCGCTCCCTCGCGGGACCGCCTGTTGCAGCGGCGTATCCGCGGGTGCAGCATCCATCAGGACTTCGGTCCCCACGGGCAGCTCCGGCTGCTGGCGCCCCTCCCCTGCACTCGACCGGCTTGCAATTTGCCCGGAAAGTATTCTAAAACCATACCCAACCACGAAGTCCCGCCGCCTGGAGCGGAGTCAATATTGCTTGCCAGATGGACCCCACGTTTCCCCAGCGCAGAGCAGAGGATCGGTCCCACCAACACAGTTTCGAGTTACTGCGCGCGCTGAGCCTCGCACAAGCCCGTTTCATCGCGGACGCAGATCCGCGCGAACTGTTCAGCGAGCTGTTGACCGCGGTTCTCTCGCTCACCCACAGCCAATGCGGGTTTCTGGCGGAAGTGGCCGACCCTTCCTCCGGAGCCGGCGCGCTGCAGGTGTACGCCGCATCCGACGTGGAGTGGAGCGAGTTGTACCTCGACACGCTCTTCAACGCCGCGATCGAGACCGGGCAAACCGTGATCTTTGCCGATCCACCAGACGGCGGGAAAGAGGAAAGAGACGCGCGGATCAGGACGTTCCTGGGCTTGCCGATCCATCGCGGCCGGGAACTGGTGGGTATCCTGGGCATTGCCAACCGGCCGACCGGGTACGACGCCGTGACCGTGGCGTTTCTCGCTCCGGTCCTGGCGACCTGCGGGACCCTCATCGCCGCCGCTCGGACCGATCGTCGCCGGCAACAAGCCGAACAAGCGCTTCGCGAAAGCGAGGAGCGTTTCCGGGCGATGGCCGACACCGCTCCGGTGATGGTCTGGATGTCCGGCCCCGACAAAGGTTGCACCTACCTCAGCAAGACGTGGCTCGACTTCACCGGCCGTTCCCTCGCGGAGGAACTGGGTGATGGATGGGCCCAAGGGGTTCATCCGGAAGACCATCATCGGTGTCTGTCGACGTACGAGGCTGCATTCGACGCACGGCTGCCCTTTAAGATGGAATACCGGTTGAAGCGTCGCGACGGCGAGTATCGCTGGGTCTTGGATACCGGGGTCCCTCGGTATTGCGCAGACGGGATCTTCAGCGGATACATCGGGTCCTGCGTCGACATTACCGAGCGAAAACAGGTTGAGGAGGCGCTGCAGCGGAGCGAGGAGCGGTATCGCGGGGTGGTCCAGATCCAGACCGAGTTGATCTGCCGGTTTCTGCCGGACACCACGCTGACGTTCGTCAACGAAGCCTATGCGCGCTGTTTCGGCCGGACATCGGAGAGCCTGATCGGCACACCGTTCTTGCCGTTGATCCCGCAGGAGTTCCATTCCGACATTCTGCGGCACCTGGCGACCTTCACACCCGGCCAGGCAATCCGGACCTATGAGCACCCCGTCTTTCTTCCCGACGGCGAGCAGCGATGGCAAGAATGGACGGACCACGCGATTTTCGACCAAGGGGGCAGGATCGTCGAGTTCCAGGCCGTGGGCCGCGACATTACGGATCACAGACGTACCGAAGAGGGCCTGCGGCGAAGCGAAGCCGCACTGCAACAGAGCCAAGAGGAACTCCGGTTGCTGGCCGGCAGGCTGCTGTCGGCCCACGAAGAGGAGCGGAGTTGGTTGGCGCGGGAACTGCACGATGACTTGAGCCAGCGCCTGGCCGCTCTCGCCATTGAAACCGCCATGTTGGAAGCGGAGTGCCGGTCCATGCCGGAGGCGAGAATGGCGGGGTGCAGTCGGCGCGAGATATTGTGGACGTCGGTGGAGACAAAGATCTGGGCTTGGCGGATGCGATTCGGTCCGAGTGCGTGCGATTTTCGGAACGAGAAGGGATCCAGGTCGAATTCGTCGGGGAGGCGATCCCGGAGATGCCGTCCGAGACGGCCATCTGCCTGTACCGGATCGCGCAAGAAGGCCTGCACAATATCGCCAAACACGCCAAAACAAACAAGGCGAGCGTGTCTTTGTGGTGCGAGGGTCGCGTGGTGGTCCTGTCGATCCAAGACTTCGGCGTGGGGTTTGATTCCGCGTCCGTGCGCTCCTCACAAGGGCTCGGACTGGCCAGCATGCGGGAACGCGCGTGGCTGGCGCTCGGAGACATCGTGATTCGTTCCCAGCCCGGTGAGGGGACGGTGATCGAGGTGCGCGTGCCGTTCGGAGAGCAGCAATCATGACGCGACCGCGAGTGGTGTTGGCCGACGACCACTTGATGGTCATCGACGGGATGTCCAGCCTGCTCCGGGCGGACTTCGACCTGGTGGCCACGGTTGAAAACGGCCGCGAACTGATCGAGGCGGTCCAGCGCCTGGACCCCGATGTCGCGGTGACCGATATGCAGATGCCGCTCCTCAACGGCATCGAGGCCACCGCGCAGTTGACCAAGCTGAAGACGCGGGCCAAGGTGATCGTTTTGACCATGCATCCCGATGCCTCGTACGCGGTGCGGGCGTTCGAAGCCGGGGCCAAGGGGTTCGTGTTGAAACACGCGGCCTACGCGGAACTGGCCGCCGCGATCCGCGAGGTGCTCAAGGGACGGGTGTACCTCACGCCCATGATCGCCAAAGACGTGCTGGACAAATTCATGCACAAGCCGGCGCACCCCACCGGTCTGTCCCTGCTGACTTCGCGCCAGCGCGAGATCATGCAGTTGGTGGCCGAGGGGCGCACGGCCAAAGAAATCGCCTCCACGCTCAACGTGTCGCCCCGCACCGTGGAATTTCACAAGACCTGCATCATGGACCGCTTGCACCTGCACAACCACGCCGACCTGGTTCGGGAAGCCGTGCGATGCGGCCTCATCGCGCCCTGACCTCGTAATCGTTCCGCGAAAACCTCGTAAGACCCCGAGTTCTCAGCCCCGGGCTCCGGTGCTAGAGTCCGCCTACCTCAATTAACCCGGAATGGTGTCCATGCGTTTCGCGAAAGGATGAGGATCGATGCGTCCCCGCGTCCTGCTGGCTGACGATCACCGGGTCGTGGTCGAAGGGCTCGTCACCCTCCTCACCCCGGTGTGCGACCTCGTGGAGACGGTGGAAGACGGCCGCGCACTGGTCGAGGCAGCGGTCCGTCTCGACCCGGACATCGTGGTCACCGACATTTCGCTCCCGCGGCTCAGCGGGATCGACGCCCTGGTGCAACTGAAGAAGAAACGGGTGCGGGCCAAGGTCATCTTCCTCACCATGCATCGGGACGCGGCCTACGCGGTGCGCGCGATGGAAGCGGGTGCGTCGGGGTTCGTGCTCAAACATTCGGCGTCCGCGGAGTTGCTCACCGCGATCCACGACGTGCTCAAGGGCAAGACCTACGTCACCCCGTTGCTCGACAACGGCAGGTGTGGGCAGGCGGAGCCGGCGCGGTCGCGAACTCGCGACGCCGCGTCCGGGCTGACTCCACGGCAACGTGAGGTCCTGCGTCTGGTGGCCGAAGGCCGCTCCGCCAAAGAGATCGCCGCGGCGCTGCACATCTCCCCGCGGACCGTGGAGTTTCACCGGAACAAGATCAAGGAAGAGCTGCATCTTCATAACCAATCCGAGCTGGTGCAGTTCGCGCTCAAACACGGGATTGCGGTGACCGTCACCTGGATTTCCGCCGTGGTTCACGCGGTGATCGCCTGATCTAATGACCTGATCTTATAGACGGACAATCGGTAACGCCAACAACGTCGGAAGACGAGGAGGAACAGGCGATGAGAAGACTGACACTGCCCAGTTGCACACTGGGGGCATTGCTCTTGGGTTCAACCGCTGCGTGGGCGGGGAGCGACTCCGGCCTCTACCTGGGCGCTTCGCTCGGTTCGGCCGGTCTCGACGTGTCGTCCGGCGGCGTCAGCTACGACGATAACGACGTCGCCTACAAGATTTTCGGGGGATACAACTTCGGACTGGTCCCGCTGGTCGATGTCGCCATCGAAGGATCCTATGTGGACTTCGGATCCGCTGAAGGAAGTGTTTCAGGTAGCGGCGTTGAAACGAGCGTGACCGGCGTGGATGCGTTCGGGCTCGTCGGAGTCAGTATGGGTCCGGTTTCCTTGTTTGGAAAAGTGGGGGCCATTTATTGGGACGGTGAGATGTCCGCCCTCGGGCAAACAGCGGACGACTCAGGCACCGACCCCGCTTACGGGTTGGGCCTGCAGTTCCAACTGCTCTCGATCGCGATCCGGGCCGAGTACGAACTCTTCACCCTCGATGAAGTGGATATCGGCTTGGCATCGCTCGGCGCGTCGTACACGTTCTAAATGGCGAGGTCGCAGAGTCGAAGGGTCGTAGGGTCTCAGGGTCCCAGGGTCGAAGAGACAGGGTCGATCCTGAAACTGTGTGACTCTGCGACTGTTTGACCCTGCGACTCACTCTGAGACTCTTCGACCCTTCGACTCTCCGACCAAGAATAAGGAGCGAACCATGTCTCGCCATCGCCGACGGATAGAGAAGCTGCGCCGAGAGCGGCGCACGGGCCGAGCATCTCGGCGCTGGCTTCTGGTCGCCGGCCTGCTGGTCGCGGCGGGCCTGGTGGGGTGGGGGCTGGCGGCGCGCCAAGTCGCGGTGATCGGGGCCGCGCCAGTGGCTCAGGACGGCAACGGCTTCGAGCCGACCGTGTCCAACACGGCTTCCGCGCCCGGCCCGGCGCCCGAGGGCATGGTGTGGATTCCGGGCGGGGAGTTTTCCATGGGCGCGGCCGATCCGCTTGGGATGGACGACAACGACGTCGGGATGCACGCGACGGGAGATTCGCGGCCGATCCACCGCGTGTATGTCGATGGTTTCTGGATGGACAAGACCGAGGTCACCAACGAACAGTTCGCCAAATTTGTGAAGGCCACGGGTTACGTCACCGTGGCGGAGCGCACGCCGCGGGCGGAAGACTTTCCGGGCGCCCCGCCCGAAAATCTGGTGGCCGGTTCCGTGGTGTTCTCGCCTCCAGACCACGCTGTCCCGCTGAACAACCACTTCCAATGGTGGGCCTATGTGAACGGCGCGAACTGGCGCCACCCGCTGGGTCCTAAGAGCGACTTCAAAGGCCGCGACAAGTATCCCGTGGTGCACGTTGCGTACGAAGACGCCATGGCCTACGCCAAGTGGGCCGGCAAGCGCTTGCCCACGGAAGCCGAGTGGGAGTTCGCGGCGCGCGGTGGTCTGACCGGACAGGTCTATCCGTGGGGGAACGAGTTCAAACAAGGTGGCAAATGGATGGCGAACAGCCACCAGGGTCACTTCCCCAACCAAGACACCGGCGCGGATAAGTTCAGGGGCATCGCGCCGGTGGCACAGTTTCCACCCAATGCCTACGGCTTGTACGACGTGGGCGGGAACGTGTGGGAATGGACCAGCGACTGGTATCGCCCCGACTACTACGCGCAACTGGCCGCGGCCGGCACCATGGCTCGCAATCCGCAAGGCCCGACGTCGTCATTCGACCCCAGCGAGCCGGGTGTGCAGAAACGCGTCCATCGCGGCGGGTCGTTCCTGTGCACGGACCAATACTGCTCGCGCTACATGGTGGGCACGCGCGGCAAAGGGGAACCGACCACCGGCACGAATCATCTGGGGTTCCGCTGCGTGAAGGATGTGAAGTCGGTATCGGCGAAATCCCAGAAAGCGAGCGGATAGTCCCGGAGTTGATATGAAGCGATGGCTCAAGGAACCGCTGCTGCATTTCCTTGTTCTCGGCAGTGTGTTGTTCGCCGCCTACGCCTGGATCGATCGCGGGAGCGGCGACGTCTCCCGTGTCGTGCGCGTCACCGCCAACGAGGTTGAGTGGCTGAAGCAGACGTGGGCGCGCCAGTGGCAGCGCCAGCCCAACGAAGATGAGCTGAAGGGCCTGGTCGCCTCCTATCTCAGGGAGGAGTTGCTGGCGCGCGAGGCGCAGGAACTGGGTCTGGATGAGGACGATGTTGTCGCGGTTGAGATCATTCATGCGCGCAACGGCCGGGCCGGACTCACGGCCCGCGCGCCCTGGCTCGTAGCCTTCACCTTCGGGCTGTTGCATGGATTTGGCTTTGCCAGCGCCTTGAGTGAGATCGGCCTGCCGCAGGGGCAAATCCCGCTGGCATTGTTGTTCTTCAATCTCGGCGTGGAGGCTGGCCAATTGTTATTTATCACCGGAGTCATGGCATTGATCTGGGTGGGAAGGGATATTCTGAATAAGATCCGTGATGCAGGATACAAGATGCGTGATTCGAGATACGTGATGCGGGATATTAATCTTTCATCTCGCATCCCGGATCTCGCATCGCGGATCCCCCATCCCGCATCTCGGATCCATGTTCTCACCGCCTATGCCATCGGAAGCGTGGCGATGTTCTGGGTCTTGCAACGCGTCGCCGCTTTCTGAGTTCCGGCAAACCGCAGTAAGAATGGGAGATAAAGGCATGACAAACACCTACGCACAAAAGTTGCTCGCCGCCGCGTTCATTGGCGCGTTGGTATTCACGAGTGCACAGGCGCAACAACTGCCCACGAACGGCGTGGTCGATTCCCGGATCGGGAAGTTCGAACTCGAGAACGGCTACCCGACCGATGCGACGGTCAAGAAGCTCTACGACGACCTGGATTTTCAGCGCGCCACCCAGGCCTATCTCTGGGCGCTGCCGCTGATGGGCTCCGCGCAATGGGCGCACGAACACCGCGATAAATTTGGCGCGGGCAATCTGGACTACGTGGATTACCTGACCTTCACGGACAAGCTCGGACTGCTCACGGCCAACGCCGTGACACCTTATCTCATCGCGTTTCCCAGCATGACGGACACCGGGCCGCTGGTTGTGGAGATTCCCCCCGGTCCCACGGCGGGCGGCATCCTGGACTTCTGGCAGCGGCCACTTGCCGATACCGGCCAGCTCGGACCGGACAAGGGCGCCGGCGGGAAATTTCTCGTGCTCGGTCCGGACGATCCGGACATGAAGCCGGAAGGTTATTTCGTGGTGCGTTCGCCCACGGTCAATCTCTTCATCGGACACCGCGCCCTCGATCCTGACCGTGAAAAGGCGTTGGCGACCATGGCCGCTTATCGCATCTATCCGTACAGCCAGCGCAACAATCCACCCGCGTCCCGTCCCCATGTACGGCCCGACGGTCGCAAGTGGAGCGGCTGGCAGCCACGCGGACTGGCCTACTGGGAAGGTCTGGCGCGGATCATCGATGAGGAGCCCGTCCACGAGCGCGACCGCATGATCATGGGCATGCTGAAACCGCTGGGGATCGAGAAGGGCAAGCCGTTCAAGCCGGACGCACGGCAGAAAAGGATTCTGATCGAGGCGGCACAGGTCGGCGAGGTGATGGCGCGCGGGGTCGCCTACGCCAAGCGATTCGAGGGCGCCAAGGTCTGGCCCGACAAGCGGTGGGAAATCTCGCTCCTCCTGAAAGAGACCAATCAGGAAACCCCGACCCACACGCAGATCGACGAACGGGCATCATGGTTCTACGAAGCCGTAGCCGTCTCAGAGGGCATGATGGGACGCACCGTGGGGTTCGGGCAGGTGTATCTCGAATCCGCGAAGGACAGCGCCGGCAACTGGCTGGATGGCGGCAAGAGCTACCGGTTGCGCGTGCCGCCGAATGCGCCGGTGAAGCAGTTCTGGTCCTTCACCGTGTACGACAACGAGACGCGCTGTTTCGTGGACACCGGCGTGGCACCCGACCGGTCTTCGCGTGATGACATCGTCAAGAATCCCAACGGTTCGGTGGAGCTCTACTTCGGGCCGCAAGCGCCGCAAGGGAAACCCGCCGCGAATTGGATCAAGACCATTCCCGGCAAAGGCTGGTTCACCTACTTCCGTCTCTACGCCCCGACGCAGCCCTACTTCGACCGCACCTGGGTGCTGCCGGATATCGAGGAAATGAAGTGACTTGGCGTACCAACTCAACCAATCGACGGAATATAAAGGGATTGCATATGAAAACAGTACTTAAACATATCTGGCTTTCTTTCCTGGCCGGCACGCTGGCATTCGCCATGAACGCAAGCGCGGTCGCCGCGCCGACGCCGGACGAAGCCCGCGCCATCGCCAAGGAGGCGTTCATCTACGCCTACGCGCCGGTTCAAGGCTACAAGACGCTCTACAACCAGACCCAGAACGCGCATGACCCTGGCTACATCGGCGGATTCGGCCGCTATCGCCATTACACCCGCGTGGCGACCCCGGCCGACCGGGACATCGTCACGCCCAACAACGACACGCCGTATTCATGGGCATGGCTCGACCTGCGCCGCGAGCCTTACGTGCTCAAGCTGCCCGCCGTGCCGAAGGATCGCTACAACGTCTTTCAGTGGTTCGATCTGTACACGCACAATTTTGCCTATGCGGGCGTGCGCGCCACCGGTTATGAAGCCGGCAACTATCTCTTCATCGGCCCGAACTGGAAGGGCGATGTGCCGCCCGGCATCACGAAAGTCTTTCGTTCGGAAACGGACATCGTCGGCACGCTGACGCGCACCAGCATTGATGGCGAGGCCGACGTGCCGAACGTGTGCGCCCTCCAGCAGCAATACGTGCTCATGCCCCTGAGCGAGTTCGCCGGGCAGAAGCCGCCAGCGCCCGTTCCCGCCGTCAAGTTTCCCAAGTGGGATGAAAAGCAGGCGCTGTCTGCGGGCTTCATCGGCTATCTCAACTTCCTGCTGCAATTCTGCCAGCCGATCCATCCGAACGAGGCGGCACTGATGAAACGCTTCGCCAAAATCGGCATCGGTGCGGGCAAGGCCTTCGAACCGGCCAAGCTGGACCCGGGGCTGCTGGCCGCGATCGAGCAGGGCGCGCAGGAGGGGCTGAAGGAGACGCAGGCATTCGCCGCCTTGCAGACCAGCTCGCGGGATATCATCGGCACGCGCGAGCACCTCGGCGACAACATGTATTTGAAACGCAACGCCGCCGCCCTGGTCGGCATCTATGGCAACTCGGTCGAGGAGGCGTATTACAACGCCTATCAACTCGACGCCGACGGCAAGCCGCTCACGGCCCAGAAGGACCGCTATGTCCTGCGCTTTGCGCCCGGCGAACTGCCGCCGGTAAAGTTTTTCTGGTCGTTCACCATGTATTCCCTGCCCGAACGGAACCTCGCCGCCAATCCCATCAACCGCTACTCGATCGGCAGTCGCAGCCCGGGCCTCAAGCCGGATGCGGATGGCGGGCTAACCATCTATGTCCAGGCGCAGTCGCCCGGGGTGGACAAGGAATCCAACTGGCTGCCGGCACCTGCGGGGCCCTTCTTCATCATCTCCCGGTACTATGGCCCGGAACCTCGGATGATCTCGGGCGAGTGGGCAATACCGGCGTTGAAGCGTGTGGAGTAAGCGAAATGACAGCCACCCCGATGCACTCAGCGGATTTCGTGCCGCCCTACGTCGTCGGCAGCGTGGCAATGTTTTGGGTCATCCAACGAATCGCTGCTTTTTAAAGTGAGAATTCATGGATAACGAAAGGAGACAACGATGTTTAGGATCGTTTTCGCCGGACTGCTGTTCGCCATTTTGACGCTGCCGGTGTTCGCCGCCGAGGAACTGCAAACCGACCTCGGCCCGGTCAGCAAGGAGACCGTCGGACAAGCCTTCAAGAAGCCAGGCTATTCGCCCTATGCGGGTCGAAATTTCCCCACGCGTCCGTACTTTGGCGACACGCATCTGCACACCGCGATCTCGCTCGACGCCGGCGCCGTCGGAGCGAAAGTGGGGCCGGACACCGCCTACCGGTTTGCGCGCGGCGAGGAAGTCACGACATCCACCGGCCAGCCGGCGAAGCTGTCGCGTCCGCTCGACTTCCTGGTGGTCAGCGATCACGCCGAGGCCTTCGGCGGCATGGTCGAAGTCGTCAAGGGCAATCCCGCGCTGATGGCCGATCCGAAGGTCAAGCAGTGGCACGACATGATCACGCAGGGCGGCGACACGGCGCTCAAGGCCGCATGGGAGATCATCGGCGCGCTCTCGGCCAACAAGCTGCCGAAGGTGATGACCGATCCGGCGTTCATCCGCTCGGTCTGGGAGCCCTACATCAAGACCGCCGACCGGTTCAATGAGCCGGGCAAGTTCACCGCCTTCATTGGTTACGAGTGGA
>JBFLXB010000053.1 GCA_040757335.1 Nitrospirota bacterium
GAGGGCCACGCCACCGTGGCGTAAATCGTCGCGGCGACGATGGTCGCCGCGACGCCCCCGTTGCGACCGAGCACCATCGTCCCGGTGATGATCGCGATGGGGTACAGGAAGGTAAACGGGCTTTCGATCCCACCCGTGCTCACCACCACGCTGGTGATGCACGACAGGTCTCCCGTGACCTGGACGACGGCGACGAGCGAGTCCCATTTCGAATTGAGCCACTTGAGGGCGAGCGCGTAAACGATCGTCAACGCGTAGGTGCCGACGATCAACGCCGCGAACAGGCGCGAGGCGGGGTGTCCCGAGGTCCCGGTGTTGAGCGCGAGAAAGAGCCCGAGGAACACCGTGACCACCACGACCCGAAGGCCGGTTAGCCACTTGAGCTTGGTCCGGAGGATCGTCTCCCCGGTCACGATCGTCGTCCCACCGGATCCCGCGAGCCGAGCGCACGCGTCGTCAACCCACGACGGACCCCATTTGGAAGATCGGCAGGTACATCGCCACCACGATGAACCCGATCGTGATACCGAGAAAGACCATCAGCATGGGCTCCAGCAACGAGGTGAGCGCGGCCACCGCGGAGTCCACTTCGTCGTCGTAGAAGTCCGCGATTTTCGAGAGCATCGCGTCCAACGCCCCGGTGGTCTCGCCCACCGCGATCATTTGCACCACCATGGGCGGGAAGACCTTGGATTGGCCCAGCGGCTCGGACACGGTCTTGCCCTCGCTGATGCTCTGGCGCGCGGTGATAAGCGCTTCTTCAACGGTCTTGTTCCCGGACGTCTTCGCCACGATCGTCAGGCCCTCCAGGATCGGCACGCCGCTGGAGATCAACGTGCCGAGCGTCCGCGTGAACTTGGCCACCGCCGCTTTGCGGATCAGGTCTCCGACCACCGGGACCTTCAGCGCGTTTCGGTCGATGAGCTTCTTGCCCGCGAGAGTCCCGTAGTATCGCTTCACCCCGTAGCCGGCGCCGACGGCCGCCAACACGATGAACACGATGTTGTTCTTCATGAAGTCGCTCGCGGCCATCACGATGCGGGTCGGGAGCGGCAACACCCCGCCGAAGTCCGAGAACATGCTCGCGAAAATCGGGATCACCCACACCATCAGCACGCTGATCACGACGACCGCGACACTGATGATGACCCCGGGGTACACCATCGCGGCCTTGATCTCCTTTTTGAGTTTCATCGACTTCTCGATGTGCTTGGCCAAACGGCTCAGGATGGTGTCGAGAATCGCGCCCGCCTCGCCGGCCGCGACCATGTTCACGTACAGCTCGTCGAACACCTTCGGGAATTTGCGGAGCGCGTCGGCGTAGGTGGAGCCGCCCTCGACGTCGGCCCGCACGAGTCCGATCGTCTTCGCGAGCGTCTTGTTCTCGGTCTGGTTCGAGAGAATCTCCAGGCATTGGACCAACGGCAAGCCCGCGTCAATCATGGTGGAGAACTGGCGCGTGAAGATCACGATGTCTTTGTCGCCCACCCCTCCGCCGAACCCGCCCAGCAACCCCTTCTTCTCGTCGGTCTTGGGTTGGATCGAGGTAGCCAAGATATTCTGCTTTCTGAGCTGGGCGATCGCCTCGTCGCGACTCTTCGCCACCAGTTCGCCCTTTTGCACCTCGCCTTGGCGTGTTTTGCCGCTCCAGACAAATGTCGTTGCCATGGGTTACCCGCCTCCTCCCGGCACGCTCGGGGCTACTTGACCGCCCCCACCCTCCGCGGCGTCTGGTTGACCCCGCCTCGATCCATCATGGAAAGCAGTTCTTCGGGAACACTCGACCGGCTGAGCGCTTCTTCATGGGTGATGAGACGCTTGCCGTACAGCTCGAACAGCGACTGGTTCATGGTCTGCATGCCAAACTTGTTTTGGCCCGTCTGCATCGTCGAATAGATCTGGTGCACCTTATCCTCACGAATCAGATTACGGATCGCCGGGTTTGGCACCATGATCTCCATCGCCATGACGCGCCCCTGGCCGTTGGCTTTGGGAATCAACTGTTGGGACAACACCCCTTCGAGCACGAACGACAGTTGCGCCCGGACTTGCGGCTGCTGGTGGGGCGGGAACACGTCGACGACCCGGTTGATAGTTTGCGCGCAACTGTTGGTGTGCAACGTGGCCAAGGTTAGGTGCCCGGTTTCGGCGATGGTCAACGCCGCCTCGATCGTCTCCAAATCGCGCATTTCCCCGACCAGCACCACGTCCGGGTCCTGGCGAAGAATGTACTTCAACGCCGCCTTGAAGCTCTTCGTGTCCGACGTGACCTCCCGCTGATTGAGCAGGGATTTCTTGTGGGCGTGGATGAACTCGATCGGATCTTCGATCGTGATGATATGATCGTGTCGTTCCGAGTTGATTTTATCGATCATCGCGGCCAGCGTGGTCGATTTGCCGCTCCCCGTGGGTCCGGTCACCAGGATCAGGCCCCGGGGACGCTTGATCAGGTCGGACACGACCTGCGGCAATCCCAGCTCTTCTAGTGTCCGGGTCTGAATGGGGATGACCCGGATCGCCGCCGCAACCGCGCCGCGCTGCAAAAACACGTTCGCACGGAACCGGCTCAATCCCTTGAGGCCGAACGATAGATCGAGTTCGCTCTCCTCCTCAAAGCGGTGCTTCTGCGCGTCGGTCAGGACGCTGTAGATCAGTTGCTTGGTCTCGGCAGGCCCCAACGGGGGATAGTTCATGGGCGTCAGGTGACCGTGCAACCGCATCTGAGGCGGTGAACCGGTGGTGATGTGTAAGTCGGAAGCGCCCTTTTCGATCATCTGCTGCAGCATCTGGTAGAGCGTCGACATCTGTTCTCAACCTCCCTGTCTCGCGTGAGCGCCTCTACTAAACGTGTACCCGAGTACTCGCAGTATTCAAACACAGGAGCCTGTTCAGGAATGCGTCAGATGCAAGGCGCCGCGAGCACCGGACCGGAGCGTACTGGGTGCGTACGTGAGGACCGGATGCACAGCGGCAACGCAGCAGATGACCATTCATGGACAGGCTCCTAGTCGGCGAACGTCGAGCCGACCACCTCTTCAACCGTGGTGAGTCCCTCGCGGACTTTCTGCAATCCCGCCATTCGCAACGTCTTCATTCCGGTTTCGATGGCCTTACGTTTGATTTCATCCGCGGACCCGCCCTGCAGGATCAGCTCTCGGATGGCCTCTCCCACCGGCATGACCTCGTACAACGCGACGCGGCCTTTGTAGCCGGTGTCCCCGCACGTGGCGCATCCCTTGCCATGCATGGTCTTGACGGACGCGATTTCCGACGGCGGGAACCCCGCGCTGATCAACGTCGCCTCCGGGAGCTTCGTCTCTTCTTTACATTGCGAGCAAATGCGTCGGGCCAGGCGCTGGGCCAGGATGAGGACCACCGACGACGCCACCATGAAGGGCTCGATGCCCATATTGAGCAACCGGTTGATGGTGCTGGGAGCATCGTTGGTGTGCAGCGTGGACAGCACCAGATGGCCGGTGAGCGCGGCCTTGACCGCGATCTCGGCGGTCTCGTAGTCGCGGATTTCTCCGACCATCACCACGTCGGGGTCCTGACGCAGGAACGACCGCAGCGCCGCCGCGAAATTGAGGCCGATGTCGTCCTTCATCTGAACCTGGTTGATGCCCATCAGGTTGTATTCGACCGGGTCCTCCGCGGTCATGATATTGATGTCCGGCTGGTTGATCGTAGAAAGCGCGGAATAAAGCGTGGTGGACTTCCCGCTCCCGGTCGGTCCCGTGACCAGCACCATGCCGTATGGGGAATTGATGGCCTTCATGAAATCGTCCATCGCCTTGGCTTCGAATCCCAATTTGCCCAGATCGAGCGACAGATTGCTCTTGTCGAGGATGCGGAGCACGATCTTCTCGCCGAACAGACACGGCAGCACCGAGACACGGAAGTCCACATCGCGCTTCTTGCCCAGTTTCAACTTGATGCGCCCGTCCTGGGGCAGGCGCCGCTCCGCGATGTCGAGTTTGGACATGATCTTGACGCGGGACGTCGCGGCGTTGCGGATCTTGAGCGGCAGGTTCATCACGGTTTTGAGCGAGCCGTCCACGCGAAAGCGCACGCGGAACGACGTTTCGAACGGCTCCATGTGGATGTCGCTCGCCCCGACTTTGATTGCGTTGATCAACAAGCCGTTGACCAGCTTGATGATCGGCGCCTCGATATCGGTGTCTGCGCCGGTGTCCTGTTGCTCCTCCACCACGTCGACGTTGTCGAGTGCGTCGCCGACAATGTGGTCGAAATCTTCGACGTCGACGGTCGGGCCTTCCTCGGCCTCCGCAAACGTGGGCTCGCCGATATCGTCGACGGTGTAATCTTTGGCGTTGAGCATCGCCGCCCGCTCCGGCTTGGCATCTTGCGCCAGACCGTACGCGGCTTGGATCGCGGACACGATGGCGGATTCGCTCGCCACCGCCGGCTCGATGGTGTACCCGGTCAGGAACTTGATGTCGTCGAGCGCGAACACATCGCTGGGATCCGCCATGGCCAGCGTGACCACTGCGCCCGTTCGCTTTACCGGAATGACCTTGTATTTCTTGATGGCGTCGGCGGGAAAGAGTTTGAGCAGCGCCTGATCCGCCTTGAAGTTGGAGAGATCGACCGACGGGATGCCGAACTGCTGACTCAGAAACGCGAGCAGCCTGGCCTCATCAAGGAATCCCATCCTGACCAGGATACTGCCCAGGCGACCTCCAGTCTTCTTCTGGGCAATAATCGCGCGCTGCAGCTGATCCTCCGAGACCAGTTGGGCGGCCACCAGGAGACGGCCCAATTTTTCACTGGCAACGGTGGAACGCGACGAAGAAGAAGGCGGAGTTGCTGGCATCGTCCGATAGCGCTCTGGAAACGGACGAGAGTCTAGTCGAGGGTCCCGGCTTTGTCAAAAAATTGTCACCTGCTTGGGAGGTCTGCCGTAGCCTTAATGGTGTTGGAGTACGGCGAAGGAAGCCTGTTCAGGAAGGGTCAGATGGAGGCGGAGCGAGACCTTGCGCCGGAGCGTACTGTGTCGTACGTGAGGACGCAAGGTCGAAACGACAACGCCGCAGATGGCCCTTCATGGACAGGCTTCCAGGGCGCGGCGCATCACCTCAACCGGCGCCCGGCGCCCCGTCCACAGCGTGAACGCCATCGCCCCTTGGTGGAGTAACATGCCGAGCCCCCCGGCGCACCGGGCGCCAACCGACTCGGCGTCGCGCAGCAAGGTCGTGGGAGCGTGGTAGATCAGATCGTAGACGACCAGGTGCGGCTCCAACCAGTCGCGCGGCACCGGCGACGGATCACCGGGGCGCATTCCAACGGAGGTACATTGGATCACTCCTCGAAGGCCGCGCGCAGCAGGGAGCGAGCCGAGGGGCGGCGTGGTCCACTCTGCCGCCGGAAACGCGGGTCGCAGCCGACGGATCACTTCACGCGCTCGGCGCGGCGAGCGGTTCGCCACCGCGATACCCCGGGCGCCGGCCATTGCGAGGGCGACGATCACGGCCCGAGCCGCTCCGCCCGCGCCTAACACCAGGAAGCGTCCGCCTCGAACCCTGACGCCCGTGTCCTCGCGGAACGCATGCAAGAATCCCCCGGCATCGGTGTTGTACCCGATCAACCGCTCGCCGCGTCGTACGATCGTGTTGACGGCGCCGATCAGGCGCGCTTCCCGGGACAAGTCGTCCAACCAAGGGATCACGCGCTCCTTGTGCGGAATGGTGAGGTTCGCGCCGGCGAATCCCAGGGCGCGCACGCCCTTCATTGCATTCTCGAGCGCGGCGGGCGGCACCGCAAACGGAATGTATCGGTAGTCCAACCCCAGCACCTGAAACGCCGCGTTGTGCATCGCCGGAGACCGGCTGTGCTCCACCGGGAACCCCAGGAGCGCGACGATCCGGGTGCGCCCCGAGATCCCTGCCGCCGAGCGACCCGACGGCGCGCTCACGCGGGTCGGCCGTGATTGAGATTGAGGATCTTCACGCCCCGAAACACGTAGTGCAGCCCGGACGCCACGGTCACCGCCACCATGACCGCGAGAACCGACCACAGGAGCCACTGCGGCACCGTTGCGGTGGTTCCCACCAGGACGGCGATGATGTAGACCAGTTGGATCACGGTGGTGGTCTTCCCGATCCAGGTCGGGGTGATGTCCACGCGCTCACGGAGCAGATGAATCACCAGCGATCCCCCGCTGATGATGACGTCGCGGCTGACCACGACCAGCGTGACCCACAAGGGGATCGCCCCCTCGAACGAGAGCACCATGAAGGCCGTCACCAATAACAGCTTGTCCGCCAAGGGGTCGAGATACTGGCCCAACGTGGTTTGTTGGTCCAACACGCGGGCAAGCATCCCGTCGAGTGCGTCCGTGAGTCCGGCGGCGAGGAAGACCGCTAACGCCCACGAATTGTGCCCGTAGAGAACCAATCCCACGAACACCGGACTACACAAGATGCGGATAAGAGTCAACAGGTTCGGAAGATTCATGTTCGGCTACCCGAAAATTCAATCGGATCAGTTGAGACACGCAAGCCCTTTCTCGCCCGACCATACGATGGGGATCCTCGGAGACCGCTGTCGAGATCTCGGGCCGGGGGTCTTGCCCTGCGTCCCGGAACGCGGGTATAATCCGGCCTTCCCGCGAAGCCCGCGTGGGCGGTTTCGCGGATCGGTGCGATCCAGCAGCGCGAGAAGGAGACCACGTATGGTGATCGAGATCCACCAGGTCGAGGGCTTCGATCCTCAACATCGGTCGTTTAATCGGAACGCCGAGATCCACCGCAGCGAGCAGGGACTATCCGCGCGGTTTTTCTATGAAGGACTCCGTGTCGATACCGGAACACATTTTGAGGTGGAACAGGTGATGGCCGATCTCGTCACTCGCCTTCAAAAGATCGGCTTCACCCAGCTGCGCTCGCGAGTCAATTTCAGAGGATCCCGGTACCTGGCCGAGCGCCAGCCCTGGATCGACTACCCCGGTCCGGTACTTCGCTGACTCCACGTCCCGCCCCAATTTACGCGACCCGCGGGGCTCCGACGACGGTCTCGCCCCGCTGGGCCGGATCGATCGCCAAATCCAGACTTTTCTCGATCCCCTTGAGGAAGCCGCGGAACTGCTCCACCAACTCGATCTGCCGGCGACGCCAGGTGATGACGTCTTGTTCGATCAGGACCCGCTCTTCGCGGGCCTTGCGGGTGAGGGTGTCGGCCGCGACCTCCGCCTCGCGGATACGCAACTCCGCCTCGCGTTGAGCCTGCCGTTTCAGATCATCCACCATCCGCTCCGCTGACACCAAGGTCTGATTGATCAACTCTTCCTTGCGCTTGAGTTCGTCCAACGACGCCTCAAGCACGCCGATCCGATCCTTGGCTTCCCGGTTCTCTTTGATCAGCTCCTCGAACGTGTCGGACAGACTCGACACGAAGGCGTCGACCTCATGCCGGTCGTACCCGCGCCAGGCCCGCCGAAAGCCGATTTGCTGAATATCCAACGGTGTCACCTTCATAGGGCTCGTCCTCCTAATAACATGGGGGAGCGCGCCGGTAATCGGCGCGCGGCCCGGGGTGTGCGTAAGTGGATCATAAAAGCCGCCGG
>JBFLXB010000054.1 GCA_040757335.1 Nitrospirota bacterium
TCGACCTCACGCACCACTTGCAGCTTCAACTCCCGGGTAAATTTCCGCCGTTTGAGTGCCATTATGCTCACCCCTCTGACCACCGCAGTGTGCTTAACTTCTGGTCTCATTCAAGGGGTGCAGTCCAATCTTCTGTATCTTCGCTATCTTACGAGTAAGCCAACAGTATCTTAAGAATTTCTAGACGTCTGGAGATTAGCCGTTCCCAAAAAAAGGGAGCCTCGGCGCTGCCCCCATGCTTCTTTCTCCTTTTCCTGTGCCACGCGTCGTGCTACCCAGGGGCGGGACATAAGATACCCTTATGTCCTGAGTAATGGGTCTAGGAAGGGAGTTTGGTATGGGGCAGGGGGCACTCATCGCTGGAAATAATTTAGGACATAATGTTTTGACTCCCCAGAAACAGGCGCTCCATGACGCCGTCGCAGTGGCGACAATCTCCTCTTTATCCTCGCTCGCTGATACCCTTCTCCATCCCCGTTAAGGCGCAAACTCCACGGCCTGATACGGCTCCCCGCGCTTGTGCGGGCTAATGCTGATTGTGACTTTCCGATCCAGCCGTTTGAGAAAATCGAGCAGCTTATCCGTGGTGAAGCGGCTATAATGGCCGTTCATGAGATGGGAAACGTCCGGCTGGGCGATCCCCAGCAGCGTGGCCATCTCCCGTTGCTTGAGCTTTTTGGCTTTGAGAAGTTCATACACATGGAAGCCGATCTGTGCCCGCGTGAACAGTTCGTCCGCATCCTTTAGCCCGAGATCGGCAAAGACATTGCCGGAGCCTTCCTCAAATTCAATGTCCTTCGGCTTCTTTTTGTTCATGCTTTGCCAGCTCCTGTGCTTCCCGGTAGCGCCGTTTAATCACTTCCACATCCTGCCGTGAGGTTTTGATGCCCGTTTTGGACTTCTTCTGGAACGCATGCAGTGCATAGAGGTTCTTCCCCAGTTGCAGCGCCACGACCGTGCGGTACGCGTCGGTGTCATAGCGGATGGCGAGTTCCACCACCCCACTGCCTACGTCCTTGAACGGCTTGGCATCGGTGGGCATTCCGCCGAACTGGAGCAGCTGTAGCTCGTCGCCGATCAGTTTCTGTGCGCCTTCAGGAAATGCCCGGACGTTCCTTTTCGTGTCCCCCAGCCAAACGACCGGGCGTAACACCGGCGGGGCAAAACGAGGCAAGAGTTTATCCACAACAATATAGAAAATTTACTATACGCTTAATTCCCGCAGGGTCAACGCTGAGGCGCGCGTGGGGTGCATAACAGCAGGGTTCACCGACATCGAGGTAAAGCCGACCTTTGCTTACAAGAGCATCGTTACCGGACGGAAGCCGTGAAGATAGTTCGCTCACTACGTTCGCTTTATGGGCTAACGAGAGGGACGGTGAAATATCCCGCAATAAGGAAGGTCATATTGCTGCCAATTTTGCCTTGAATAGGGTGTTTCAGCCGTTCGCGGTCAACAGAATTTCCGTAAAGAGCCAGAACCGGAATTAATCCAGGACCAAACCAACGCGAAAGGCCGCCGAAGAGGGCACTCTAGCGGAATTGTGCCGGTGCCGAAAGTGAAAACGGAAATAACAGAAGGGGAATTGAAATGCTGTTACCACGGGAGGAAGGAAAGCTTGTTAGGTTTTATCGCAGCTTCCCTCCTGTTGGTCCTTATTCTACCCAAAAGATATTTTTCCTGAAGCACAGGCTGTTAGTCTATCGCTAACAGGGGGATGATATCTCTAACTTTTCCTAAAACATAGTCAAAGTAGAAATCAAATGGCTGCAAGTTGGCTCCCGCATTCACAGTATCTCGCACAGCATCAAATCCTTGTCGGTGAAACTCTCTCTCATTCTCAAGATTTTTCAGAAATTGCAGTGGAACTCTCTTCGCGGCGAATACATATCGAAGAATGTCCAAGTTCTCTTTCGCGTAGATATCTACAGATATAGTTGAATCCCTAAGAACCGAATAGACATCAAAAAAATCCCGTGGCCGTGGTCTCCTATGTATAGTGGGAATGATCTGCTTATATTCTTCCATCTGCTGACAAAGGGCACGTAACTTTTCATAAACGAAAACAAGACGAGAATACACAGAGATAGTGTATCCGTCTAAATTGAAAGTCTCCTTACGCAGGTGCTCGTCGACCTGCTGACCAATGCAGCCGAGGCGACGCCGGCCGGCGGCGAGATCTCGCTGGCCGCTACCACCGTCAACTCGATGCCGATTCCGGGCCGGGCATTCCTGCCGCCGACCGAGCGCGCGTCTTCGAGCCGTTCTTCACCACCAAGAGCGCGGGGACCGGGCTCGGCCTCGCCATCGCGCGACAGATCGTGGCCGCGCATGACGGCCGCATCGAGATCGGCGAGCGCAAGGGCGAGCGACGATCCGACGGCAGACCTGGACAGTCGAAAACGTCAGGAACTGGCAGCCGCGCGGATAAGAAGTTCAAACGGCCTTGCCCGTCTATCAGCACCCACCCCCACCCCGTCTCCGTGAACGTCCAGCGGTCCATTCGCATTCAAGCACGCGATGGCCGACAGGTGGTTGCAGACGGCAGAACGCAGGTCGCTGACGCGGTCGATCGCGGCGGGTCGTCCGCGGTCCACTCGCCGGTCTTCTCGAGGAAAGGGGACAGTTCCTCCGGGCCCCATCGCAACGGCAACACACCATCGACCCATTGCCAGCCTTCGATCTCGAACTGGACCAGGCGCTGAGCTCCCTCGAATGCGGTGACCTGAGGCCCGTCCCAGATGACGACTCCGCGCCCGGCCACATGGAGCAGCCCTCCGGATGAAAAATCGATGAACAACAGTCCGCACCTCGGATTCAACTGCAGGTTGCCGAGCGTATTGAAGAGAAAGTTTCCGATGAAGTCTGGAATGGTCAGTCGCGAACCATCAGCATCGACCCGAATGAATCTGCGCTTCCCGCCGCGGTGGGACACATCGACTCCCTCGTAACGCGCGGAATTCGCCTCTGAGCTCGGATGGGCCGACGCGATATAGAACGTGTCGGCTTGGCGGATGCGCGCCTGCTGCTCGACGTCAAGCGTAGCGCCCCGTCGAATCTGCGCTTCGCCAGGGGATACTTCCACGTACTCGGGCTTTCGGGCCTGGATGTACTTGGGACAGTTGCCGAAGCTCTGGGACACTGCGACCTGCAGACCGGACCCAGAAGCCTCTTGAATGATGCCGTTCATGCGATTGCGACGACGCGTATGAGGCTCTATGCCGAGCAGCCCGACCGATGCGCCGGGCACCAGCGCACCAGCAAGCGGATCCGTGGCGTCCGGGTGCGCGTCGATGACCAGAGTTCTCGGATCCGGCGACTGAACGAAGCCGGCAGGGCCGGCCAGAACAGTGGCCCAAGGCTGTCGGGTCGAATCCAAGGCTCCGATCAGGATGAACGGCAACTGCGCGAAGAAGGTGCGGTGCTGGTCAGGCATGTAGTCTCGAACCACACGCCTGCCCAGATCCTCGATCTGCTCTCGAACGCCCAAGCGATGCTGGATCGCGGCCTCTCCAGGGTGGAAAACCTCGCTGCTCAATCGATCATCGGTGTCCATCGTGTACCCTCCTGACTGCCGGCTGCGCGTGTTTCAGAGCTCTCCCAGATAATCCGCCTTGCCGATCTCCACGCCGTTGTGCCGCAGCATCGTGTAGGTCGTCGTGGTGTGGAAAAAGACGTTCGGCAAGACGAAGCGCTGGACGTAGTCGATCCCCTTGAGGGTGACCTCCCCGCGCGCCGTCTTGAAGGTGATCGGTCTGTCCTCGGTGCCATCGATCTGCGAGGGCTGAGCTGCGGACAGGAAGGCCAACGTCGTCTCAACCCGGCCGTCGAGCTCCGCAAACGTCGCTTCGTCGTCCGAGAACTTGGGGGGCTCGGCACCGGACAAGCGCCAGACGCAAAGCCGGGGCATGTCGGTGGCGATGCGAACCTGCGATGCGAACGGCAGCATGTCCGGAAAGAACCGAAAGCCTATGAAGGCGGAGGGATCGATCCTGCGCGCCTCGCAATGTGCAGCAGCCTTGCCAAGCAGATGCCGCAAGGTCGTGAGCGCCCGAATCGCTGGCGGAATAGTGGTTTGATACATTCCCAGGGACATCGTGACCTCCAGTTGACTTGAGTTGTGCGAAACCTCGCTCCTGCGACGAGGCGATGCGGTCAACTTACTTCGCTTCGAGTCGCGGCGGAAGCCTACGATCGCGCAATCCGGGTTTGCGTTAACGCAATGTTCGGGCCCCAGCGGAGCTCTGCGGGGGCGGGTCTACCCACTCACCGTCTCGACACGCGCTCCACAGGTGACCGCCCGGAGCAATGCTGTTATCATCCAGCGATCCATCGTCTCGAGGAGCAGGTGCATGAGGAAGTCGAAGACAGAGACTGCGGAGACCCGCAGACGCATCGTCGATCTTGCCGCGAAGACGTTTCGCAGAAAAGGCATTGCGGCCACGGGCGTCGCGGAGATCATGGCCGCCGCCGGTTTGACTCACGGCGGCTTCTACCGTCACTTCGGCTCGAAGGATCAGCTCGTCGCAGAGGCCTGCTCGGTCGGCCTGGACGACATGGTCAGGTCCTACCGGAGCGCTTCGGAAGGCGGCCGTGAGGGGTTCGTCAAGCACCTCCAGTCCTGCCTCACGCCAGCCTATCGGGATGATCGGAGCGGCGGTTGTCCGTTGGTGGCGATGGGCAGCGAGTTGGTGAGAGCGGACGCGGCCACGCGGCGCGGGGCCGCGAACGGCTTCCAGGAACTGATCGACGAGATCGCGCAATGGCTGCCCACGAAATCCAGGCGTGAGGCGCGCGACGAAGCCATCGCGATCCTCACGGGGATGATCGGCGTCGTGACAATGTCCCGGGTGGTGGACGATGCGCGCCTTTCTGCGCGCATCCTGCGCGTGGGCAGGGACGAACTCGGGCGCCGGTTCGGAACGAACGCGCCACGGCGACGAGGCAGCGTCCGTCGCCGGCCGCGCGGCTGACTCGACGCAGTGGCGGGATAGCGGATCGCTTCCTGACCGCGGGCGGCAACTTAGATGATCGGTTTACTCTAAACTCCCGTTCTGTTACCATCTTGGACGTGGACGGTCGTATCCCCCCTACGCCCCGCCCGGCGCGAAGGTTTCCCTGCCGCAAGATTCGGTTCCGTACGCGGTGCGTGGCGGGGTCCGACCTCGGTGATCGAGTCACATGAATTGGGACGATCTCCGCTTCGTGCTCGCGCTCTCGCGCGCTCGGGGCCTCAATTCGGCCGCCCGTGTGCTCGGCGTCAACGCGTCCAGCGTGTATCGCCGGCTGGAGGCACTGGAGACGAGCATGGGAGTGAGGCTCTTCGAGCGGCTCCGAACCGGCTATCGACTGACCGACGCGGGCGAGGAGCTCACGGCAGCAGCCTCACGCATGGAGCTGGAAGCTCTTGTCGTCGAGCGTCGCGTGCTCGGAGCGGACGTGCGTTTGCAGGGGAGCATGCGGCTCGCCACTAGCGAAGCCTTGATGATCCATGTCCTGGCGGATCACGTCGAAGAGTTCCGCGCCCTGTATCCCGACGTCAATCTGGATGTAGCGCTGAGTAACCGACAGGTCGATCTTTCTCGCCGGGATGCCGACATCGTGATCCGCGCGACAAGTGCGCCGCCCGATCACCTCGTCGGTCGGAGCGTGGGGCATGTCAATGCGGCGGCCTATGCGTCGACCGCCTATCTCGACGCCAACGGTCGCGGTATGCCGCTCGCCGCCTACGAGTGGGTCGGATACCACGGCGCGCTCGAGCAGCACCGGTAGGCGCGCTGGACATCGGACAACGTCCCGGACGAGCGCGTGAAGCTTCGCTTCGATTCGATCAGCGCAGTTCTCGCGGTGGTTGCTCGCGGCGTAGGCTGCGGTGCGCTGCCCTGCTTCATCGCAGACGGCCACCCCGCGTTGGAACGGCTTCCAGGCACGTACCAGGAAACTGACGTGCAGATGTGGGTGCTCACGCACCCGGATCTGAGGAACTCCGCAAGGATAAGTGCGGGGCTGCAGTTCTTCGGCTCGCGACTATCGGCCTACCGCTCGAAGCTGGTGGGGGATCTGTCGGAGCGATCGACCGGCCAAGGTGACAGAGCCCCGCTGTCAGACGCTGCCCCGACGCTTTCCCGCCGCTCCTCCGACGCGCGCGGCCGCATGCATCCACGGGTTCGATCCTGACGGACCGCGCTCCGATACGGCTCCTTCACAACTTCCGATGCATACCCCTGCCGGGCTCTTGTAACACTCCGAATTCGCGCTGCACTCACTCAACAGGGGCCCTGGAAGCGACCAACTCATGGCCGCGGTGAACGACAACACTGCGAACATAACGTAACCGGGCAACGATTGGCGGTGTTGACCGAGCCAAGTGGGCTTTATTCCAACAAAGGTACGTAAACTCTCACAGCTTTTGTACAACTCAGTGTGAGAGCTAGAGTTTTCGTGATGGTCTCGTTCGTTTATCTCACTCCGATTTCAGCGAGCAATTTCGGTATTGGGGAGCAGACGAACAGAAAACCGGCTTAAGGAACGCGGTAAATTCTAAAACACCTGCGGCGAGGCGCAGTTTTCAGAACAAAAATGCCTTCAGCGCGTTGCAAAAGTCTTAAGTTTT
>JBFLXB010000055.1 GCA_040757335.1 Nitrospirota bacterium
CTATGAACAGCTTCATCGCTCTGGGTCTCCCTGGTGGTGCGCCACATACCGTGCCGCACACGCCTCGCTGCAGAAATACACTTCAGCGCCTTCGACCCGCCGCGCCACGGCCCGCGCCTTGGGCACATACGTGGAGCACACGGGATCAAGGACCATCGTGTCGCGCTGCCCGCTGGAGCCTGTCCGCCGCGGCCGTGACCGAATGCTGGCCGTCCAAACGGCGATCACGAGGATGACGAACGCCGCCAGTCCGGCGTACAGAGCCAGACGTGCCATGCGGAGAATCCGCCACGTTATACTCCCTGGGGACGGAGCGTGTCAAGCAAAGTATTCGCGAAAAGCATATTGCGGCGTCGGCAACGTGGCCGCCAGGCTGGAGACGATTTACCTGTAACTAGTTGAAATATCGTCGATTATTTTCCGCCAGGGCGCCACTGGCCGACCAAGACCAGCGCGACCACCGACACGGCGCGTCCCAACGTCCCCACCATCCGCGCGCTGCGTTCCCAACCGAACACCAAGAGCTTCGTCGTCAATTCTTTGGCCGGGAAGGGCGCGACATCGCGGGTTTCGCGGAGCAGCGGCAGAAACTTCGCCGAGACCGCGAACCGCAGGAGCGCCGAAATCACGAACAGTAACTGAAGGTTGGAGGACAGGGTCAGTTGCCCTCCACCGACGCGCAGTGTCTGAGGGAGAACGAGGACCAACAGACCGCCCAGCGAAGCGCCCAGAAAGATTCCCAGGGCGTTGGCGGAGTGGTAGACGGCCACGCACTGCGGGCGTTTGGCGGGTTTCACGTTATCGAAGAGAAAGTTCCCCATCGCGAGAGCGAACCCTCCCCACGCAGCGCCCGCGAACATTTGGATCGCGATGATTCCATACACGTTCGTGGTCGTGAGCCAAAACAGAGGAAGCACGGGGAGCAGCCAGCCCGTCAGCTTCAGGATCTGCCGGTTGCCGAAGCGATCACAGGACCGCCCCCACCACGGGAGCGTCAGAAACTGCGCCACGACCACCGCTGCCGTAGCCAACATGAACTCCAGATACGTGAAATGCAGGTCGCGGAGCAAGTACGGCGCGATCATGGGCCCCGAGACCTGGACCGCGAAGTGCGTGAGGCCGATGTAGGCCACGAACCGACCGAAGTTGGTCCGCCGCCCGTCGCGCAGAAATTGCCACAGCGAGAACCGGTCCTCGGGCCGCGTGACGTACGGCGGTTCGATCATCCGGGAAAGGTAGTACGCAGATGCAAGTCGGGCCGCCAGGGCGAACAGGAACACCAGAACGAACCCCCATACCACGGCCCCGGCGCGCTCGGTTCGGTGCAGGATCAGGCCGCCCACGCACAACGCGGCAAACGCGGACACGCTGATCGCCCGGTTCCGTCGCCCAAAATACCGTCCGCGCTGGTTGGGGTCGACCAGATCGCCCATCAGGCTATTCCACGCCGGGAGCAAGAAGTGTCCCAGGATGTGGTAGCACGTCGCGCCGATCAGCAGCCACCACACGCCGCCCTGGTCGAACAGGAATGGAGTGGCCGCAATCAACAGCCACGTCAGGGACTGCCCGATGACCCCGGCGATGATCAGGGGTTTGCGCCGCTGCAACTGCTCCAACACCCGCACGGAGACGAACTGAAAACACGCGCCCAGCAGCTGCGGCACGGCCGCCAGAAAGGCAATTTGCGAATTGGACGCGTGGAGAAAGATGGCAAACGCACCCAGGTAATTGTCGCCCACGCCCGACATGACCGAGGCGCACACCCCGTCGCGGGTCGAATACTTCAGGCTTTGACGAACCTGGTCTCTGAGAGGTGGCGGGACGGAGCTGGTCCGAGGAGACTGTTCAATTTGCATGACGATGCGGCAACCAAACGGTGTTCGCGCGATCTCGCGCTGAGGGAGAGTATAGCAAAACCGGTTGGAGGTGGCCGTTACGCAGCCGCGAGCAGGATGAGGCCCAAGACGATGCGATAATAGGCGAACACGCGGAACGTGTGGCGCTGGATGAACCGCATGAACACCGCGATGACGGCGAGCGCGGTGACGAACGCGGCCACAAATCCGAGGGTAAGCCACACCAGATTCTCCTCCACCAACAACGCGCGGCTCTTGTAGGCGTCGTAGATGGTCGCGGCGAACATGGTGGGCAACGCCAGGAAAAACGAGAATTCCGAGGCGGTCTTGCGGTCCATGCCGGCCAGCAGACCGCCCATGATCGTCGCGCCCGCGCGCGAGACGCCTGGAATGAGCGACAGGCACTGCGCGACGCCCACCCACAACGCGGCGCGGAGATCCACGGCCTCGAGGCGCGAGACGCCGCCGGTGACCCTCCCCGCCTCGATCGCCAGGATCGCGAAGCCGCCGACCACCAACGTCACCGCAACCGTGGTGGTGTTGAACAGATACGCCTTGATCGCGCCGTGGGCCAGAAAGCCCACCACGGCCGCGGGCAGAAACGCCACCGCGACGGCCACGATGACCGAGCGCGCGCTGGGGTCTTGTGGCGCCCCGCGCGCCAATCCCAGGAGCCGTTCTCGAAAATACGCGACCACGGCGAGAATGGCGCCGAGCTGAATCGCCACCTCGAACGTCTTGGCAAACTCGCCCGTGAAGCCCAGCGCCGCGCCGGTGAGGATGAGGTGACCGGTGGAGGACACCGGTAAAAATTCGGTGAGCCCCTCGACCACGCCGAGCAGGACCGGCAACCACCAGTCGGTGGTCATCCCGGTGGCGTCTCCCGCTCTTGGGGAAGGGTGACGGTGAACACCGAGCCGTGTCCCAACCGGCTGTCCACGCTCACCGTCCCTCCGTGCGCCTCGACGATATGTTTGACGATCGACAACCCCAGACCCGTGCCGCCGGATTCGCGCGAGCGCGCGCGGTCGACCCGATAAAAGCGCTCGAAGATCCGATCGCGGTCGGCCGGCGGGATGCCGATCCCGGTATCGCGGACGCGGACGATCGCGTGGCCGTCGCTCGACTGGACGGTGACCTCCACGCTTCCACCGGCTTCCGTGTATTTCACGGCATTGTCCAAGAGGTTCACGAGAACTTGCGTCAGCTTCTCTTCGTCTCCGACCACGCACAAGGCCTCGACCTCGTTGGTGCAACGGAGGGCGATTTGACGGCGCTGCGCGAGCGGATGGACGAGCGCCACCGAGCGACGCACGAGCGCGCCCACGTCCACGGAGTCTCGGCGCCACCGGTAATCGCCCGACTCGATCTGGGACAGTTGCAGCAAGTCATGGACCAAGGCACTCAGCCGGTCGGCGTGCGTTTTGATGATGCGGAGAAACTCCTCCCGCTTCGTCGTATCGTGTTGAACGCCGTCCAACAGCGCCTCGACGTACCCGATGATCGACGTCAGCGGGGTGCGAAGCTCGTGGGAGACGTTGGCGATGAAATCCGACCGCACGCGTTCCAGTCGTTTGAGCGCCGTGACGTCGTGAAACACGAACACCGCGCGGAGATCGTCGGCCTCTCCGCCCGGCCGCCGCGTGACCGAGCCTTGTACGGCGAACGTGTGGGCGCCGCCCGCCTCGTCGATCGTGATCGTCGCCGCGCTCGGTTCGCCGCTCTGAATCACGGCGCGGATCAACTCATTGAAGTCGTGCTGACGGATCACGTCCAGCCAGTGCCGACCGACCGCCTCGGAGGCCCGGCAGCCCAGCATGCGCTCCATCGCCAAGTTGAGCAACAAGATCCGGCCGGGCCGATCAAGGACCAAGACCCCTTCGACCATCCCGGAGAGAATCGCGCCGAACCGCGTCTGGTCCTCGGTAATGGCCGCGACCCGCCGCTCGACCACATCCGCCGCATCGCGCAACGCGGCCGCGAGACGGCCGACCTCGTCTCGCGACTGCACCGCTTCGTCGGAAGGCAGCCGTGCGCGTCGGCCCTCTGCGAGGTCCTCCGCCGCGGAGACGAGCGGCGCCAGTCGCGCCGACAACCACCGGCCCCCGAGCCAACCGGCGCCGGCCCCCAGCGACACGGCGAGCGCGGCGATCCACCAGACCCGGGGGCTTCCGCCCCCGGCCTGGCCGATGGCGAACGACGCCGCGGCGATTCCCGCGCCCGACCCCGCGCCGACCACGGCGACGGGCCATCTCATGGACCAGCGTCCGATTCGTCCGTTGGCGACTCTTTCAGCTTGTACCCGTAGGGTTTGACCGTTTGGATCGCGGTCGAGAGGACGGGAATCTTTTCGCGAAGCCGACGAATGTGGACGTCCACGGTGCGAGTCGTGACCTCGGCGTCATAACCCCACACCGAGGTGAGCAATGTGTCACGCGTGGCCAGCTTGCCGCGGTGTCGAAGCAGGTATTCCAAGAGCGCGAACTCTTTCGCGGTCAACGGCACCTGGCGTCGTCCGATCGCGACCTCGTGGCGTTCGGCGTCCAGGGTCAGCGGGCCGTAGACCAACCTGGGACCGCTCGCCTCGCCGGCCGATCGGCGGACCAGAGCCTTGACCCGAGCGACCACTTCCTTGGGACTGAACGGCTTGGTGACGTAGTCGTCCGCCCCGAGGTCCAGCCCCCGCACCTTATCCCCTTCCTCGCCGCGGGCGGTCAACATGAGGACCGGCAGCGACGCCGTGGCCGGAGTGGCACGCAGACGCCGGCACACCTCGTAACCGTCCAAAGCCGGCAGCATGACGTCGAGAATAACCGCGGCGGGCGATTGTTCGCGCGCGGCGTGTAGGCCGGCCAACCCGTCCGATTCGACGTGGACCTGAAATCCAGCCGCTTGCAGGTAGTGCACCAGTAGGCGCACGATGTCGGGATCGTCCTCGATCAGGAGGATGGTCTTCAAAGAGCGCTCGGAGGCTTTCGGCTCCCCTCGCCCGCGGGATGAGACGACGCGACGGGTGGTGGTGCCGCCGTCTTGGAGACCACCACATCGTGCGGATCGGTCAACAGCAGATACGCTTCGCCCCACTGGTCGTGATCTGCAAAATTCCACGGCTGCGCCCGCTCAACCGGGCAGAGTCTGATCCCCCACGCTCCGCCGTAAATCAGATATGCGACGCCGACGCCCGAGTCCTCCACTTTCCGAACCCGCGCCGGTTCCCAAGGGTCGGCCGCGTTGTTGCGCACCCCCGTGACCAGGCACCACTCACCGTCGTCCCGACGGTCGAAGAGGCGCAGTCGGGTCACCACCTCCGGGGGGCCCAGTTCCCGATAGCGCATCGGGTCACGCCCAGGGCAGTTGGGGTTGTCTTCAACTTCGATGTACACCGCAGGGATCATAGCAGTCCACACCGGGAGGATCAATCCGCAATTGCCCAAAGGGGCAACTCAAAATCGTCTTTTATCCTCACGGATGGCGCAGCAATCCGCAATTGCCCCGAAGCGGCAACTGGAAATCGTCCTCTTCCTTGCGGATCGCGCAGCAATCCGCCATGGCCCCGCAGGGGCAACTCGAAAACGTCTTCTGTCCTCACGGATCGCGTAGCAATGGGGACGATTGCGTTCGCGATTGGATCGGGCCTATACTGGACGTACTATATTTTTGGGGAGGCTGCAATGGAAAAGTCTTTTGACGACGTGGTGGATTTTCACCGGCACCTGTGCCTGGACATTGCCATGGGGTATCGCGTGGGCAAGGCGCTGGTGCGCGAGATGGGCAAAGAGCTGCGCAACATGAAGGACGTGTTCGCAGTGGTGGAGAATGAGACGTGCGCGGTGGACGCGATTCAGGAATTCACCGGCTGCACGCTCGGCAAACGCAATCTGATCCTCGCGGGTACGGGCAAGCCCGCGTACATTCTCCAGAACGCCAAGTCCGGGGTGTCCGTACGGGTCTACTGCAAGTACTGGGAAACATTCGACACCGACGGATCATTCGGCAAACGGCGCAAACACGCCTCGTCGCCCGACGCCACGCCCGAGGAACAGCAGCTCTTTCAGCGCGAACTCAATTCCAAGATCAAAGAGATTCTCCGCGCGCCGGAAGAGGCGCTGTTTACGATCCAGCGCGTCACGCTTCCGGCCCCGCCCAAGGTCGGGAAATACAAGGCCGAGCCCTGCGCAGGCTGCGGCGAACACACCAACGTCGAACGCTTGGTCGAAGTCGACGGCAAAAAGCTCTGCGCCGCGTGCCGCACCGCTGCGGTCGCGACGCGCTGACGCGAGACCTCGCCGCGCACAAACGAAGGGGGGAGCGACCGTACGGTCGCTCCC
>JBFLXB010000056.1 GCA_040757335.1 Nitrospirota bacterium
CAAGATCCAAACCATCAAGAAACGGGCGTATGGCTTTCGCAACCCCGAGCACTTCAAGACCGCCATCTACTTCCACTGCGGAGGCCTCGACCTCTACCCCGTGACCCACGGAATTCCCGGA
Organism: Nitrospirota bacterium; assembly: GCA_040757335.1. Classification (NCBI taxonomy): domain Bacteria; kingdom Pseudomonadati; phylum Nitrospirota; species Nitrospirota bacterium. Next base: position 122 of record JBFLXB010000056.1, read on the forward strand.
TGAACCAAAATGTATTGCGCCGACGGCGACACCTTGGTGATGCCCGGATCGCCGCCGGTCCACCACTCCACGTCCAGACCGATGCTGAGTCCGTCAGCCAGGAAATAGCCGGCGCCCACGCCGAGCACGAAGTAGGTGTCGTTGAACGCGTACCCGTTGCCGGCTACGACCGATAGACGCGAACGCCCCTGGCTGAAGCTGCCGGCCACTTCGGCAGCGTAAGCCCGAGCAATCGGGGCCGTGCTGCAGACCAAGGCGAGCAGAACGGCTATCCACCATGTGCTCGAGCGTGCGGGAGCCGATCTCGCCATCCAGCGCTACTTCTTGGGAGGGAATTTCGCCAACAACTCAGCCACCGCGCGCTTGATTCGGTCTTGCTGCGCTTCCGGCGATGACGAGGGGTGGAGGGCGGCTGACGCCGAACCCTTCCAGATCACGGATTGAGATTGCGCGTCCCGGAAATCCAGGACGAGCGTGCCCTCCTCCTTGATGCGGGGTTCGCTCTTGCCCCCTCCGACCGAGATGGTTCCTCGTCCGACCGGGATCCCGACCGACGCACCAACGCCCACCGAGCCAGCCGTCGTAGTCTCCGTTGTCACGAGCATCGCAATCACAAAGTCGGGGGCGTCCTGGGAGAGCGCATAGCCCTTGGCCTGAAGCTCGCTGTTCACGGCGCTGCGCAGGCGCTTCTCGGTGAGATCGTCGATGCTGCGGTCGGCCGGAGGCGGAGCCCAGTCATACGTCTTCAGTCGGGAGAAATCGAACGCGGGATCGTAGTCCGACTCCACGACCAGGCCGGCGCAACTGATCAACACCAGGCACAAGGCAACGATCAACGGGCTGTGTCGACCTCTCATGCCCAGAGTCCTTTCTCTCCTCGATCCCGCCGCTAGTCGGTTGGAGTCGCGCGTCAGGGCACCACGCCGCCCTTTTGCATTTCCTTCATCATGAGATCCGCATATTCCTGGATCAGTTTCCGCTCCGAGGCTTTGATCCAGGTTTCGGTCGCTGCGGTCCAGATGAGTTTCTCGCTATCGACGTCGTACACGTTCGCCTCCGCGATCGCGAATTGATCTTCCACGACATAGCCGGGCGTATACATCATGTTGTAGCCCGCGCCGTAGTAACCGGGCCACGTTGCTCCGGCCGGGTACGCGGCGCCGGCCACATAGGTCTGCTGGCTCCGTTGATCGACGAGCCGCACCAGGAAGAGGGTGTCGAACCCGTTTTCCTTGAGGGATGCCGCCAGCGCATCCTTGTTGGCAGGTTCGTCCTTGGACAAGATCGTATGACCCGCCGAGGCGTCCAGGCCCTTTTGCTTCAGACGCAGAGTGAACTCGTCCTCCAACACCATTCGATTCGTCGTGCTCTTTAGGATGGCGACCGTAAGGACCTTATGCGGCTTCTTCGCATAGGTCTCGTCCTTCCACACCGACGTGACCTTTGTCGCAGCGCAGCCGATCAACGTCACCGTGAACAACGGAACCAACGCGTAGGCGATTACTCTATTCATAGTGTTCTCCCGGAATCGACGCAGGTGCAGCGTAGACACACGCGTGTTGCGATGTCAAGGGATGGGTCTCCGCCAGGGTCAATCTCCGAATGATTGGTAGCCGCAGTGCCCATGAGGGAGTGCCTCCGAAGAGCTTATCAAGGTGCAGATCTATCGTGGCCGGATGGTTCTGCTGTTCCCGAAAGTAGAGTCCAGCGGTATGAACCAACGCGACCTTTCGGCCGCGCGATGGTGTTTTCGCGCGCCGTCGACCACGCGTAAAGCCGGTTGTTGCGGTGAGGCGGATGTATCGGAGACCCGCCAGAAAACGCGGCGGAACTGTGCAAAGAAGCACATGAACATCGTTCGGTACCCTCGGGTGGGGCACATACGAGTCATTCTGTACCACGACTTCTGGAAACACCGATCGGTTGCCTCCGTTGCCTAACGCCGAGTTCACCGGCGCGCCGCTTTTGCGCGTCCAGTGGAACGACGTGTTATGTGTTTGCTTTCGATATTACGACTGCTTTGTTTCTTGTTGAGATGGTATGTGAGTGCCATTGCAATGCAATGGCTCAATTCTTCCACAGGCACCTCTTCTTTTTCAGTGAAGATGATGCTTCTGTTTCCCTCGAACTCGAATTGACCTCGATACATTTCTCTGAAGGTATCAACCAGTGTCGTTTGGCAATGAAAATACACTGCGTATTTTCCTTCTTGAGACTTGATCTGGTCGATCCTGACAAGGCTCCCGCTTTTAGTCTGCGTCGTGAGATAGCTCGGTTGCCCCCATTTCAGGGTTTCCTCTAGTTCACCAACCCCGTCTGTTCGTGACGCTACATCGAATATCAGTTGGCGGAGAAACATCGGCTTCGGTCTAACCTTCTCTGGGTAGGCACCGAAGATCGCAGCCACTTCCGGGTTCTCAATGGTTTTCCTTTTGGCCACTATCGCCTCCGTGCTTCACACGAACACATAACGAGTCTGTAGAAAAACCCCATCGCGATGGCGCCACCGATGAAGTCGGCGATTGTGGTCCAGTGCGGGGAGGTATCGGCCGACAAGGCCATGAACACCACGTTCTCCCGGCAGGCCTGCTCGATACGGCGGCTGGTGAAGATCCCACGGGAGTAGGCGAACAGGATGATCTTCAACAGAATCCGCGGATCGTAGGCGGGCGCGCCGGTCTCGTCGTTCTGGTACGGCTCATCGAACGCGGCCAGATCCACCTCGTGGTCGATCAGATGGTTGAGGGTGTACTCAAAAGTTCCTGGGAGGATCTGGCGATCAAAGGCGACCGGGAGCAACTTGCTCTGCTCGTAGGCGTAGTCCTTGTATCTCGGCATCCGCACCTCCGTGGCCGCCTGAGGGGTCTTCGTGCTGCCGGTACGACGCAGACGCCGCGATTATAGTCCTTTTCGGACTTTTTCTACAGATCCAACGCTCAGCGCTGAGCCGCCGCGCTCCCCAGCGGTCAGCTCCAGCGCTTGGTTTGGCCCTCAGTGTCACCGATCAATTCGAAGGGCGTTCGCCCAATAGAGTGAATAGGCGCGAGGCATGAAAAACGGTCAGCACCTGAATCGTGCCATCCGTGACGCGGTAGACGATTCGGTAGTTCCCATAGATGATTTCCCGGAGGGTCTTTTGGCCCAGTTCGGGGACGACGCGACCGGACAAGGGAAACGCCGAGAGGCGGCCGACCGCTTCAACGATTTGTTCCGCCACAACCGCTGCGTAGTGTGCCGAGTCCCGCGCGATATATGCGCGAACCGCCTCAACGTCGCCGATCGCCTGGGGGGTCCAGACGATTGGCGTCAACGGGTCAGCCGTTCCTTGGCTTGTGCGTGAGGTACCGTCTCACCGGCATCGGCCTGAGCGAGTCCCCGTTCAACTTTCGCGAGAAAATAGAGACGCTCCATGGCGTCTTCGACGGTCGCGTCAGACGGCAACTGTTGAACGGCTTCTAGGACCTTCTGTTTCGCGGTAGTAGGGGCCATCGCGGTTGCTCTCTCCATCATGGTAGGAGTGCTTATGCGACTACCGGACATTTTACATGTCTCTTGCGAATCCGCGCAAGAGCCTGCCGCCGAACGACCGACGCTGAGGGGCGCGCGCTGTTCGCGCGTCCGCTCCAGCGTTTTGTTCGGCGCGCTGCCTACTCCGGCAGATGCGGCATTGTGAGTCGTAAGATCACCGGGCAAACGAGCACCACCACAATAGACATCATCGAACTGGCATACGCGTTGGTAAACAATCGGTGGACTACAAACGCCCTCAGGTAGACAACTCCAACCGCAAATGCACTGACGATGAACAGTTCAACGAGATTGCTTAAACTCTGTGGGCCAATTCCCAACTCTACGAGGAGAAACCACATGAGTAGCGGATATACGGGTAGGCCATAGTCCCAAGGGAAAAGCTGATGCTTTTTTTTTGACCAATGCCATGCCGGTACCGACAAGAGGCTTGATACCGCAACCAGGATCAATACCAGAGACACCATACTGTTAGCCCCGACCAAACGAAGCCGCCGAACGCCACAAATCAGCCGCGCAGCAGCGTCGGCTGCATTTGTTTGTTAGGTGCTTCCACTTAGTTAGTGGCTGTGCCAGCTTTAAGTTAGACCGTCTCCGCAGGCCCCGTCCTCTTGGGCCAAAAGTCGTTGAGCCGAGTTAACACATCATCCGACAGCGTTCGGGCATGACGGGACCCGTTTATAAGGAGCAATTGCAACCTATCATCATCAAGCACATAGCTACGTAATAAGCCACTCGCAGCAACAACGACGACAAGCTCAATGAGCACAGGAAAACCAAGTACAGCAAACAGGCCCATGCTCGTTGCTGCCAACACACCTCCGCGAACAGCCCCGGTCGGGTTGATCTCATGTTCTCGTATTACGTATGCGTATGCGGCGCTACCAATGGCAGCAAAACCCAGAAGAGGATTCGCTGATAATATCGAGATGATTCCCATCGAGCTGAGTATCTCAGCGAGTCGCACCTGGTCCTTCTCCTTGAGTGCAAAGACTACACTTACTGCACCAAGACCAGAAGCGAATAGCTCAAAGGCATCATAGCTAACCCGAATAATTCACGAAACCTGAAACAGAAACGCCTCCGGCGTGGTATAAACGCTGTTGCGCGCAGTGTTTTCCCACGACGGAGGCGTTCGGATGCGTGAGGACTCTACCATACAGTCTGTCCTGTTTCCCAGTCTGGAGGATCGGCCCGTGCTCGCCCGGTTCGACGAGCCCCACAGCAGCTCGGACGGCGGCGCGGTGCTGGTCAAGGCGATTGACCAGCGGCTGCGCCTGACCGCGCGGCTGGCGGCGTGCCTGCCCGATGCCCGCGAACCGGGCAAGGTCGTGCATCCCCTGGTGGACTTGGTGCGGCAGCGCGTCTTTGGCCTGATCTGCGGCTATGCCGACGCCAACGACGCGGCCCGCCTGGCCGAGGATCCGGTGCACAAACTCCTGCTCGATCGCGACCCGGTCACCGGGGACGCGTTGGCCTCGCAGCCCACGCTGTCGCGCTTTGAGAACGCGGTCGGGCCGAAAGATCTGCTGCGGCTGGGGACGGTCCTCGCCGATGCGGTCATCGCGCACCACGCGGCGCGGCGCAAGGGCCGCGCCCGGCAGATCACGATTGACCTCGATCCCACCGACGATCCCACGCACGGCGCCCAGCAACTCGCGCTGTTCAACGG
>JBFLXB010000057.1 GCA_040757335.1 Nitrospirota bacterium
AACCAACGGTTGTCCATTCCATCTACCGTCACGCAGCGAATCCGTGAGCTGAAGAGCCGGATGCGCGAATCGCGCACGTCCGGATCTGTGGGGGACCCGGGTGGCAACACCCGGGTCTACCCGACAACCGGGCTCTCTCGGGGACAGAAGTCGCAGACGAAGCCGCTCTGTAGTACTGCTGTCCTGTGAGGGGAATGAAATCGGACGTCTGCAGGGGGTAGTTGAGTAGCAGGGTCCGCGTCGTCGGGGTCTAAGAAATAGGTGTGCGTTGCCGGGGTGAGGTGAGTTCTTGTGGGAACTCGCCCCACCCCGGTTTGTTCTGCTCTCTGAGAACGTTCTTTATCGAGAGATTGAAAGAAGAGCGGAGTTCGCATTAGACTGCTTCCGTAGCGATGAATGCAAAGGTTGCCTCCAGGCCTAATGTCCATTGACTGACCGCGCGCACCCGCTGATCCAGCTTCCCTTAAGCTCCGATCCGTTTCGCCCTCCTTGGTGGCTTCGCAACCGACACGGCCAAACGATCTGGCGGCGCGTGGCGGGACGAACGCCTTCGCTGGCGTACCGCCGCGAGCGGCTGGACACGCCTGACGGCGATTTCCTCGACCTTGATTGGCTCGACCGCCAGTCGGGCGCACCCGATGCCCCGCTGCTGATCGTCCTCCACGGATTGGAGGGCTCGTCGCGCGCCAAATACGTCCTGGGGGTGTTAGCCAACGCCGCCGCTCGCGGCTGGCACGGGGTGGCCGTCAACTTCCGCTCGTGCAGCGGCGAGTTGAACCGCCTGCCACGGTTTTATCACTCCGGCGAAACACACGATCTCGATTGGGTCGTCTCTTCGTTGATCACCCGCTCACCCCATCGCCCCCTCGCCCTGGTCGGGTTTTCGCTCGGCGGCAATGTCATGCTCAAGTGGCTCGGGGAGCGAGGAGAGAAGGTGCCGGACTGTCTCCGCGCTGCCGTCGCCGTGTCGGTGCCGTATGATCTGGGAGTGGCGGCGCACCGGGTTGATCACGGATTCGGCCGCGTGTACGGCCGGGTCTTTTTGCGGACGTTGAAAGTCAAAGCGCTGGAAAAGGCTGCCCGCTTTCCCGGACTCGTTGATCCTCACCTTGTGCGCGGACTCTCCAGCTTCGCGGAGTTTGACGAGCACGTGACCGCGCCGATCCACGGGTTCGCCGGAGCCGAGGACTATTGGGCGCGCTCGAGCTGTCTGCCGTGGCTTGAGAACATCCGCAAGCCCACGCTTCTGATCAGTGCGGACGATGACCCGTTTCTCCCGTCAACTTATCTGCCGCGGGAGTCCGTGGCCCGATCGGCCTGGCTGGAAGCCGATTTCACCGAAGGCGGCGGGCACGTGGGTTTCGTGCGAGGGGCGTGGCCGTGGTCCGCGTCGTACTGGGTGGACCAACGGGCGGTGGACTACCTGGAGGCCGCTACGCGGCCAACTCTCCGCGCCAGACCGTGACCGCTTGCCCGCCCAATAACACCCGCGAGTCCTGGACGCGGACTCGTACCACGCCGCCGCGGGTGGAGAGCTGACGTGCGAGCATCTCGTCCTTCCGCAATCGGGTCTTCCAGTACGGTCCCAAGCAGCAGTGTGCGGATCCGGTGACCGGGTCTTCGTCAATGCCCGCGCCTGGGCCAAAGAACCGGGAGACAAAGTCGACGTCTTGTGAGCTGGCCCGACTGGTGACCATGACGCCCCGCATGGGGATGGCGGCGAGCTGCGCCAGATCCGGTTTCAACGCCCGGACGGTTTCTTCCGAGTCCACTTCCACCAGATAGTCCCACCGATTTTTGCCCACGTACCGCGGCGCGACGCCCAGGGCGGTCGCCAGGCCCGGTGGAGCGGTTGTGGGCTGTTCACGCTCCGACGGGAAGTCGAGCTCGATCCACGACCCTTGTCGGTTCGCGGTCAGCAACCCGCTCTTGGTTTGAAAGCGCGCGGGCTCGTGCGGCGCCAAATGTCCTTCTTCCCACAACACATGCGCGCTCGCCAGCGTGGCATGGCCACACAGCTCCACCTCCACGGTCGGTGTGAACCAGCGCAGGATGTATTCCTCCGCGTGCCGATACAGAAACGCGGTCTCGGACAAGTTCATCTCTCGTGCGATGGTTTGCATCCACGTTTCATCCGCGGGAGCGGGGAGCACGCACACCGCCGCGGGGTTTCCGGTAAACGGTGTGTCGGTAAATGCGTTGACCTGAGTGATCTTCTGACCCATGGGCTGGAGCCTTTTCGCACATTGTGCGCGATCACGCCAGGGTTTCTCAACACCGGATGGGAAGAGGCGCGTTGACCTGCTGAGCCGGGTGGGCTATAACCAAATCCTCGCGATTGACGGAGGCCCCATGTCCGCAGAGAAGCGGCTCGAAGCGCTCGGACTGACGCTCCCTCCCCCGCCGAAGCCGGTGGCCTCCTATGTCCCGGCGGTCCGCAGCGGGGCACTCTTGTTTCTGAGCGGCATTCTGCCGATGCAAGACGGCAAGCCCGCGTGGACCGGAAAGCTCGGCCGCGAGTTGACCGTTGAGCAAGGTGCTGAAGCCGCACGCCTGGCGTGCCTGAATGCGCTCGCCGTCGTCAAGGCGGAACTCGGCACCCTGGATACCGTCAAACGTATCGTGCGTCTCGGCGGCCACGTGGCTTCGGCCGATGGCTTCACGCAACAGCCCGCCGTGGTCAACGGCGCTTCGGACCTGCTGGTGACAATTTTCGGTGAGGCCGGCCGCCATGCTCGCTTGGCGTTGGGCGCGCACGAGTTGCCGCTGGGCGCAGCAATCGAGCTGGAGTTGATCGTCGAAGTCGCGTCGGATCACGCATAGGATGCCCAATCCCTTCATCCATATCGAGCTTCAGACCCAGGATCTCGCCAAAGCCAGGGCGTTTTACGCGGCGCTGTTTGATTGGCGGCTCGATGACCTGCCGGGGATGAAATACACCATGATCGAGGTCGGCGAGGGCACGGGCGGGGGGATGATGCAGGCCAAAGAACCAGGGCCGTCGTCGCAGTGGATCCCGTTCATCGAAGTCGAGGACGTTCACGGCACCACCCAGCGTATCCGGACATTGGGTGGGACGATTCTCAAAGGGCCGGCGAAGGTGCCGGGTTACGGCTGGTACAGCGTGGTCATCGATCCCACCGGCGCCACGTTCGGGATCTGGAAGCCGGAGACGAGTCGGGACGCGGCGTGAGATCGGTGGAGTCCCGTGGCCCGACCGGCTCCCCACCGACGGAGTGGTTCGTGTGAACCTCATTCTCCGGATGCTCCGTATCCTGATCGCCGCGCTGGTGGGCCGACGGATCGACCCTCTCGGCGAGTCGTTTGTTCCGTTTCGAGTCTGGGTCAATGACCTGGACACCAACCTGCACATGAACAATGGCCGCTACCTCACCATCATGGACCTCGGCCGGTTGGATTTCATCGTACGCACCGGACTGGGCGGGATCATGCTTAAACGGCGCTGGCGGCCGATGGTGGGTTCCGCCGTGATCCGGTTTCGGAGAGGTCTGGCGCCGTTCGAGCGCTACGAGTTGAAGACCCGCGTGGTGTGGTGGGACGACAAGTGGTTCTGGATCGAGCAACGGTTCGAGCGGGCCGGAGCCCTGGTGGCAATCGGCGCGGTGAAAGGACTGTTCCGGCAGGCGACGGGCAACGTGCCGACTCCAGAGGTGCTAGCCCTGCTCGGGGTCCGAGAGCGTCCAGGAGCCATTCCGGACTGGATCGCGGCGTGGCGAGACGCGGAGCCCTTCAGTCCCGATTCATCGGCCGTGAAGTCGTCCTCAATCGTCGCGCGCTAGAGGGGCGACTTCCCATGTCGCAATCCACACGACGGTGCGCATGAGTCGCCGGCGATTGACGGGCACCGGAGTGCACGCGTAGGATTCCCACGTGGAATGGTGGCTGGCGTACATCGCGATCGGCGTGGCCGCCGGTCTCCTAGCCGGGCTGTTGGGCGTTGGCGGCGGGATCGTGGTGGTGCCGGGGTTGGCGGTTGTCTTCGAGGCGCAGGGCGTCTCCGCGCGGTACCTGATGCCGCTCGCGCTCGGCACCTCTCTCGCCACGATCGTCTTTACCTCGCTGGCCAGTTTACGGGCTCACCACGCACGCACTGCCGTGGATTGGTCGATCGTGCGGCAGCTCACCCCGGGGGTGGTCTTCGGGGCGCTGGTTGGCGCGTCGCTTGCGGCGCGGCTCTCGTCCGACGTCTTAACCGTGGTGTTTGCGGTGTTCCTCTGGATTGCGGCCACCCATCTGCTCCTCGACACCCCGGTACCGCGCGGCGGGGCGTCGCCCGGTTGGCTCGGCTGGTCCGTTGCGGGCGGCATCATTGGCAGCGTCTCGGGCGTGGTGGGAATCGGAGGTGGGACATTGTCCGTACCCTTGCTGACCTGGTGCCGGGTACGGTTACACGAGGCCATCGGGACCGCGGCGGCGGCCGGCTTCCCCCTCGCGTTGGCCGGGGCGTTCGGTTACTTCGCCAACGGTCTGGCGTTCAACGACCTGCCCCGTCACAGCACCGGGTTCGTGCATCTCCCCGCGGTCCTCGGCGTGGCGTTGGCGAGCGTCGTGACGGCTCCGTTGGGTGCCAAACTCGCCCATCGGCTTCCCACGGATCGGCTGCAGCAGTTCTTTGCCTTGTTCCTGTATGTGGTTGGCGGGAAGCTTGTTTACCCGCTTTGGGCCGCGTGAACCCCGGCTCAACGCTCAGCCCGGATTCCGCAGTTGACTTCGTTACGAGGTGGGAACCGGAGGCCTGGCGCGTGGCGAACGCCGTGGGGGCAGCCGGGGGATGACGGCCTCGGGCGGGGTGGCGGGCTCGGGTGAGCCGTC
>JBFLXB010000058.1 GCA_040757335.1 Nitrospirota bacterium
ACATGTCGTGGGTCTGTTCGTCGGGTCCGCGCACTCGCAGGCTCCTTTCAGAGTTGGTGCGAGCATGGTAGTACGGCGGAATCGATCTGTCGATCCCCCGCGAGTCACTTTTTCAGCACCCTGCTAGGCAGTGGGGGTGGTTGGACCTTTGGAAGAACCAGGACGTGACCGTCGCATTGGTCAGGGCAGGACACGGCGACGCCCTGCCTCAAGTGGCACGGTTCAACCAAGCCCTTGAGGCTGGAGTGAGAACTATCGAAGACTTCAATGCTCGATTCGGCGTCAGCGATAAGGCTCGCGCCGTCGCTGAGCGCCTGCGTGAATTCGAGTCCGAACATCAAGTAGTGAAAAAGACTCAAGATGCGGTTGAGCGAGGCACTGAACGTGCTAAGGAAGCCTTGGAGCGACTCCGCAAGCAGTGACACCGTGTCAAAGATCCAGGCGCAGCCTAACCTTCAAATGGAGCCGACGCGCCGTTGAATTGCGACGGCGCGCGGCTCATTTGAATCGTTGGGCCGACAACGAATCGACATTCGGGCCGAAATCGAATCAACGGGGCATGCTCGCCGTACCGAGCGTTAGAATGAAACCATGAAGATCGAGGATCTCGAGGCCGAAGCACTCAAGCTCGACTCGAAGGGCCGGGCACGCCTTGCCAAGCGTCTGCTGAAGAGCCTCGACAACCTCACATCGGACGAGGTTGACGAGATCTGGGCCGAGGAAGCCGAGCGACGGGCCGACGCCCAGGATGCCGGAACGCTCTCGGCTCGCCCCGCTGCCGACGTGTTCCGGGACGCTCGCGCGCGGATCTAGATCGTGCGCGTCACGTTCAACGAGTTGGCCGAGCGCGAACTCAACGACGGGGCGCACTACTACGAGCACGAACAGCCGGGTCTCGGCAGCGCCTTCATCATAGATGTGCAGCGATGCACCGAGGCGATCCTCGCATACCCGCTCGCCGGTTCAATTGTCCGAGGGAGCATCCGGCGCCGGCTGTGTCAGCGCTTCCCGTACGGCCTCCTGTACACCGTTCGCCAGGACGAATTGCGCATTCTCGCCGTCATGCATCTCCGTCGGCGGCCCTTCTACTGGGTTGGCCGGACGTAAACAAGCGGCCCAACCAGCGGTTGCAGCCGACGGCGGCTGCTGCCATCATGGGCCGCCGCGGCTGAGCCGCGGTCGTTCGCCTGACCTGAGGTGCGCGAGGGATAGGAATGGCTTGTAGAGGCGTCTTCTTCGCAATCACTCGGGAGGAGGGCGATGCACTCCATGGGGCATCGGGAAACGACGAGGCTCTCATGACTCTAGTCGAGGACATCGAGGAGGCGTGGGACTCGGACAACTTGGCGGAGTGCGACAAGGCATGGGACGCAATGCATCGGGTTCTCACGGACGGACGACTCGAATACGGCAATGGACCTTACCCCTTGAACCATTGTGTCCTCGGGCCAAGGCAACTGCATCGGGGCGACAGCTACATCGCATCACTTGTTGCCCCCGAGGAGGTGCGGGAGGTGGCTACGGCGCTGCATACCCTCACTCGGGAATGGTTTGAGGCGCGCTATCGGACGGTGGTGCCGAAGGACTACGCGCCCGAATACGGCGAAGAAGACCTGGAGTACACCTGGGAGTCCTTTCAGGGTGTCCGGGAGCTATATGCGAAGGCTGCGAGCGAGGGGAAGGCCATCTTGTTCACCGTTGACCAGTAGGTGCGACGGGCAGGCGAACAACCGGATGCACCTGACGAGCGCGCCCTGGCAACACGTGCGGCGCGCTCGCAGGTGATCCGGGGTGTTATGCCGGTAAACTTGATCAAACGGATCACAGAGCGTCGGGGGGCGGCGGTCGACTGGAGGGCCGAGGCCGCACGGCAACGGAATCGACCGGGCGCCGGCTTGACCAAATGAAGCCGAGTGGGGCGGCCGGGTTCTGAGCGGCGGTCCCGCGCTGCGCAGACGCCGGGCCGGCGGTCCCGGCCGATGCGTACGCGTCAGGCGATTGGCACGGCCGCCCGGTTCTGCTAGGGTGAGGCCGTGAAAACCACGGCGTACTTCGAAGCGATTCGGAGGCGCGCCGACCGCTCGGCCATTCGAAACGAATGGATCCAACGCGTCATCGATGCGCCTTTGCGCGAGGTGGTGCAAGCCGACGGCCGCGTTCGGCGCTGGGGAGCTGTGCCAGAGGCGGAGGGCCGATTCCTCCGGGTCGTTCTCTTGGCAGACCGGGAAACGGTTCACAACGCGTTCTTCGATCGAGGATTCACACCATGAAGATTCGGTACTTCACCGACACCGACACGCTGCACATTGAGTTTCGCGACGTACCAGTTGTCGAGACGCGCGACCTTGACGAGAACACGCTGCTCGACCTCGATTCGGACGGTAACATCTGCGCCATCACCGTGGAGCATGCATCGACGCGGGCGCGGATTCCGGAATTCTCCTATGAACAGATCACGGCATAACCTCGCGATGGATCCGACGGCGCGTCATTGAAGAGAGCCGGAATGCGCCGCGGCTCATCGCGCACGTTAGCCGTCCTGAGTGAGCGCAATGCCGAAATCGACATACGCAGAGGCAGTCGACGAGATCCAGAGCACCCTGCGCCCGGTGTTGAAGGCCCAAGGCTTCAAAGTCCGTGGGCGAACATTCAACCGTGTCACGGAGGACGGCCTCACCCAGGTCATCAGTATTCAGATGGGTGCATCGGATCCTCCGGGCACTACGTATATCCCAGGCCTCCGGGAGAACCTGCATGGACTCTTCACCGTCAATCTCGGCGTCTACGTCCCGGAGGTTGCCAGGCATCACGGTGGCGGCGAAGCGAAGTCTTGGGTTCAGGAGTACCACTGCTGCGTGCGTGCGCGTCTCGGTGAAGCCTCTGGAGAAGAACGGGACATCTGGTGGCATGCGCGGGCTGAAGATGCAGTGTTCGAGGACGTTCGGCGCCGCCTCGAACAGGCGGGGCTCCCGTTCCTCAATCGCTACTCAACCCGGCAGAAGATCCTGGCTGAGTGGCAAGATCGATCCGAGAACATGGGCGCCGGCGGTCCGCCGCGGATCGTAATGGCGATCATCTTGGCCGAACGTGGTCGAAAGGACGAAGCGCGGGCCCTGCTCGCCCAGCAGGTTCTTGAGACACGTAACCCTGGACATCCAGACTATGTGCGGAGACTTGCGAATCAACTCAGCGTGGGAAGCCTGGACGGCTAACAACCGGTTGCAGCGGACGGTCCGCTGCGCGGCCCGCCGCTGAACCGGAGCGTTAGGCGCACCAGAACATGGCTTCTCAGAACAACAAGTGGCTCCAACAGGCACTCGCTCCCGCGCTCAAGCAGCGCGGGTTCAAGAAGTCCGGAGCGACTTGGCGGAAGGGGAACGCCGACGCAATCGGAGTTCTCAATCTTCAGGGGAGTCAGTGGGGGCCTTCGTTCTACATCAATCTTGGCGTCTACTTCCGCGCTCTCGGCGACAACGATCACCCGACCGAGTATCACTGTCATGTGCGGACGCGCCTTAGCGAGCTCGTCCCTGACCGGCTCCGGCTCAATGCCCTTGTCGACTTCGAAAATCCGATGGATGATGGCGTTCGGGCGCGAGAGATCGAAACGCTCATCGCCAATCACGGATTGCCCTGGCTTGACAGCGTGTCGACAGTGGCCGGCGCCAGGGAGTACTGCAAGTCACAGGCGCCAAGGTCGCCCTGGATTACGAGGGAGGCCAGAGCATTCCTGGAGGCGGGGCATGGCGCCTAACAACAGCATGCAGCTGACGGCGCTCCGCGCCGCAGCTGATGCTGAGCGTTATACGGACTCGACAGCGAGCTCATTCTTCTCTTTCTTGCGAGGTCCATCCGCGCGCGAGCGTGGACTTTGGGTTCAAGCGCTTGGTTTCTGCGGCCGCTGACACCAATCAGTAGCCGCCGGGC
>JBFLXB010000059.1 GCA_040757335.1 Nitrospirota bacterium
TCGAGCCGCGCCCCCACCGGGGCGGCCACGCGCGGGCACCGTGCGCCGGACCGTCGCTTCGGCGTTATGATGCGCGAACACGCCCGGACGTCACCTGGCGCGGCTCGCAGGTGAGCGCGCGCGTTAGACCGCTACTCGACGATCTATCCGACTATTTCAAGCAGGCCATCGAGTACTGTCGCAAGTTCCTCGTCTGAGGCTCGTCCCAATCGCTTGCCGATGCGCTCAGTCGAGAGTGTGCGAATCTGGCTGATCTTCACCCACGAGCGCTTGGGCAACTTCGGGGCCACCAGCTCCAACGTCAGCGGGTAACCCGCCCGCGGTTCCTGGCTCGTCAGCGCCACCGCGATCACTGTGCCCGAGCGCTCGTTGAACACGTCGTGGCTCAGTATCAAGACGGGCCGTTCCCCGGCCTGCTCATGGCCGCGCACCGGGTTGAGGTCCGCCCAGCGAATCTCGCCTCTCAGTATTCGGGCCACGAGTCACCCGACGCGGTGAGGCCTTCTTCGGCCAGTTGCTGTTCTTCGGCCGGGTCCAGCTTGGCGCACTCTTCAGCGAGCCGCGTCCTGGCGAGCCGCGCCAGTTTCTCAGCTAGCGCGGTCTCAATGGCTTGGCTCCGGTTGCGGAACCGGTGGCGCGCGACCAGGTGGTCCACGCGGTCCAGCAGGTCAGTGTCGATCGTGAGGGCGACCTTGGTTTTCGGCATAGCGGTATGACAAATCATCATACCAGTTGCCACGCGGTCTAACAAGCGGCTGCACTTGACGGCGGCCGCGGTAGGATCGGGGCCGGTTGAGGGGTGTTTCTGCGGCCGCCGCAAGTGAGCCGCGGGACGTTAGACGGACTGGACACAGATGTCGAAATCGCTAAGAGCCTCCATTCGCGACCGCTGGTCATCGCGGAGCATGGTCGTCACTCGCTGGCTCACCGGCGCCGAAATCCGCACTGGAGATGCGATTTGTGAGGCCGAGGCCGACGGGATTCCGCTGACCATTACCGCGACCGAGATCGAGGTGTCTGACTACGGTGTGCCCATGTGGCACTACGTCGTAGAAGGCGGCGAGATCGGTCCTTGGGGTACCTTGGTCGAAGTGTCCACTAGCGCCGCTGCTTCGGACAAGCCTCGTCGTTTCCACCCAGCGTCGAGGCGAGCGTACAGGCGGCGCGAGCGGTATCCACGGGTGTTCTTGAACTACCGTCGTGACGATGCCGATGCCCACTCGGGCAGATTGCATGAAGCTCTTACCTCCAGATTCGGTCGCGATGCAGTGTTCATGGATCTCTTCAGCATTCAGCCCGGTGAAGTGTTCTCGTGGACCATTCAGCAGGCTGTTGTTCACGCGAGCGTGGTGGTAGCGCTGATCGGTCCCAAGTGGCTCTCCTTGACCGATGCGTATGGTCAAAAACGACTTGCCAGCGATTTTGACTTCGTGCGTCGGGAACTGACAGCCGCGTGGGATCGGGGCATCCCCATCATCCCGGTGCTGCTCCCAGGCGCCTCGGTTCCTGCCGGACCGAGCGTCCCTGAACCTCTCTCTGGTCTGCAAGAGCTTCAAATGATCGAACTCCATCCACGATACTGGGACGCGGCGTTCGCCGAGCTCTGCGACGCGATCGAACGTGAACTGTCGATACCGGCGGTTTGACTTCAAGGGGGCTAAGACAAGCGGCCGTCTAACTACCCACTGCACCTGTCGAGCCGCGCCGCCAACGGGGCGGCCACGCGCGGGCACCGTGCAATCGACCGCAGCTTCGGCGTTATGATTCGCAAATACGCCCCCACGTCACCTGGCGCGGCTCGCAGGTGAGTGCGCGCGTTAGCCGGACAGGAGAGGGATTCCGACGTGGCTGAAAACGATCTGATCGCCGTAGCAGAGCTTGCCGATGAACTCGGCACGCACCGCGCCAGCGTGTTCAAGGTCGTGAAGAGGCTTGGCATCCAGCCAGTCAAACGGCGCGACGCTGAGCGAGGTGGTCAGCGGATTTCGTTGGTGACCGGTACAGAGGCATCGGCAATCCGGGAAGCGTTCGCAACGGGCCGTAGTTCCGGCGATGAAGCATCGGGCGATGGGGTAGTGCTCGCCGCAGATGAGGGGTGGTTCTACCTCATCCAGCTGGAGCCTGAGCACGATCCCGGCCGTTTCAAGGTCGGCTTCACGACGGACCGCGACGGCCGCTTGCGTCACCACCGCTGTTCCGCACCATTCGCCCAGTACAGGAAGCAGTGGCCTTGTCGCCGGACTTGGGAGCGGGCAGCGATTGACTGCATGACCAACGGCCTTGAGCAACTTCACACCGAGGTATTTCGGGGCCCGTCTCTCGACGATGTGCTCAGCCGTGGGGACAGATTCTTCGCGGTAATGCCTGCGGTTGGAGAGGTCACGGAAGAGACCGATGAGGAATCGGAAGCGGCCGGCTAACAAGCCGATGCAGCGGACGCGCCTACGGCGCGCCGCTGATCGGCAAGGCGTTATACGGGCTCGTACAGAAGACCTCTTGTCTTGTTCGCATCGTGCCACGCGCGATCACGGTCGCGTACTTCGTCGGCGTGCTTCTGCGAGCGGTCGTGCGCGACGCCCGTGGCCGTGGGCATC
>JBFLXB010000060.1 GCA_040757335.1 Nitrospirota bacterium
TGCCGCCCTTAGGGCCGCACTCTTTTTCGTGTGCGCCCAGCATGGGCGCACTCTTGTGGGTGCAAGTCCCACCGTAAGTTGATCACGGCGAACGAAGTGAAGCGCAACTGCACGAGGGCGACCGAGTGTAGGGAGGAAGCGTGGAGCGAAGCTGCGAGCCGATGGACAAGAACCGGATAGAAGGCGCTGCTGAGCAGGGCGAGCGGGCACGAAACCGCGAAGCTCTCGTGATCAAGGCGAAGCGGCGTAAATTCGGCGGTTGTGCAGTGAAGGAGTGCGTTCTTACCTGGGGAGATCTCGCCTTATGCCTGAAAGGGCGACGGAATGGGTCCGGAGCGAGAAGTCAGCAGAGGTCGTAGTAGTCGCCGGGACGGGACGAAGGACCGAACGAGAAGGAGAGCCGACGGCCATGTCGCTCGCACGCGTCACGCACCAGATGCCCGGATTGCCGGGGCGCACCGGAAGAGGGGTAGGTGAAGCCGAGCCCGAACCGGTTCGTGGTGAAACGCGGACGGCGCGAGATGGAGACGGGAGCTCGGGGCGCGAGGATCTGTTGCGGCAGGTTCTGGCGCGAGAGAACATGGCTCGGGCGTGGAAGCGCGTCAGAGCCAACGGCGGCAGTGCCGGGGTGGACGGATTATCGATCGCCGCAACGGCGGAGCACCTCAAGACTCACTGGCCAACGATTCGGGAAGCGATTCTGAACGGGACCTACCGGCCGGAGCCGGTCAGGCGCGTGCGGATTCCCAAGCCTGGCGGCGGCGAGCGGGAACTGGGGATACCGACGGTGACGGATCGACTGATCCAGCAAGCCCTGCTGCAAGTCTTGCAAGAGCAGATCGACCCGACGTTCTCCGATCACAGCTACGGGTTTCGCCCCGGGCGCCGAGCGCACGATGCGGTGCGGATGGCGCGGCGCCACGTGCAGGATGGTTATCGCGTGGTGGTGGATGTGGATTTGGAGAAATTCTTCGACCGGGTCAATCACGACATCCTGATGGAACGGCTATCGAGGCGGATCGAGGACAAGGCTGTGCTGCGTCTGATCCGATATTACCTTGCGGCCGGGGTGATGGATGGTGGTGTGGTCATGGATCGGCACGAAGGGACGCCGCAAGGCGGACCGTTGTCGCCGCTATTGGCCAACGTACTGCTCGACGAGGTGGACCGGGAGTTGGAACGGCGCGGCCATCGCTTCGTTCGCTACGCCGATGACTGCAACGTGTATGTACGCAGCCGTCGCGCGGGGGAACGGGTGCTGGCCGGTCTGCGCCGACTCTACGCCCGACTCCATCTGAAGGTCAACGAAGCCAAGAGCGCGGTGGCGCCGGCCTCTAGCCGCAAGTTTCTGGGATACAGCTTCTGGTATGGTCCCGGCGGTCAGGTCCGGTACCGCGTTGCAAGGAAGGCACTGGAGAGCTTCAAACAGCGCATCCGGCAAATCACGCGCCGCTCCTGCGGACGGAGTTTGCCGGAGGTGGCGGAACACCTCAGGAGTTACCTGCCCGGCTGGAAGCGCTACTTCCAACTGGCGCAGACGCCGAAGATGTTCCGGGAACTCGACGAGTGGATACGGCACCGGTTGCGGGCATTGCAGCTCAAGCACTGGCGGCGGGGAAAGACGATGTATCGGGAGTTGTTGGCACTGGGGGCGTCAGAGATGGACGCCCTAAGGGTTGCGAGGAACAGTCGCCGATGGTGGCATAACAGCCGTCTGGCACTGAACCGCGCCATGCCGATTGCTTACTTCGACCGGATCGGCGTTCCCCGACTCTCATAACCTCAACTTCTCGAACCGCCCGGTGCGGACCCGCATGCCGGGTGGTGTGGGAGGGGAGCGGTCAGAGAATCTGACCGTCCCCTATCCCGCTTCCGGACGACGGTTGCGGGACGCGGTGAGCGTTACGTTCCGCGCAGGCTTGCCAGGGGAAGGAGGGTCACCCCATCCAGGTTGGGGATGAGGGC
>JBFLXB010000061.1 GCA_040757335.1 Nitrospirota bacterium
CTCTAACTAGCCAAGGGCAATCGCCCTTGAAATCCCCATTCGCTTTAGAGCGCCGAAGCACCTATATGAAGTGGAAAGTCAATAGACCTCCTCTGCGGAGGCGGCGCTGTTGTTGACTTTCCAAGGGGCCTCCTCCATTCCGGCACGAACGCCTCGACCGCGAATGGCCTGTTCGACGGAACGGCGTCGATTTTAGTTGCAGCGCGCGTGTTCATCGTCTGGCCCGTCGTTCGACCTTGGGATGCAGGCGATCCTAAGAAAGTCGCCGATGCACCTATCCGGGACTCCACGCGGGGTCCATGAAGATCTTGGGGCGTAGCCGCAAGCGGCGGGTTCATTCACGAAAGGGGGACTCCCGATCGCGAGGGACCAGAGTCCAGTGCTTCGGTAGGAACTCCGCCGCCTACGCAGAACTCGACGATGGCCCGGACGATGACGCGCCGGCCTCACCGACGCCCGTCCGACCGACCCACTCGGGCCGATAGACGCTGCCATTTTTCCACATGCCCCACATCACCGCCGTCTGGCTTCGAGCCACGCTGCGACGGGCGTTGCGGAGCGACAGTCCCTCATGCACATACCTCGCATACTGGTCGGCGAAGGGATTGTCCTTGGTCGCGATCGCCGACTTGGCCGCGCCCAGGACTGCACATTTGAGAATTCGGTTGACATCCGTTGGCACGAACACAGCCGTGGGGCCTTCCCCGCTGCGGCGCCGCTGCAAGCCAATCCCGAGATACTTCCACAGCGCCGACTTGCTCCTGAATCGCCAAGGGGTGTCCACATACGCGAAGAACGTCGCCGCCCGGATCCAGTGCACGCCGGGAACGGCGATGAACCGCCGGATGACTTCCTCGCGCCGCGCCAGTCGCACCATCATGCGGCGCATGCCGTCGGCTTGTCGCAGGGCCAGTTCGTAGCCCTCCCACAACAGCTGCAGTGCCGCCCGCAGCGTGCGGTCCGACGTCCAGCGCTCCAACAGGGCCTGGCGCTGCTTCGGCTCGCAGAAGGCGCTCTCCCGCACGAACACGCCGTGCTGACGCAACTGGCCCATGATCCGATTGGCCTGTCGCACACGGTTGCGAACGCGATCGTGATACAGTCCCACCATCTGCTTGAGCACGATCCGTTCAAAGCTCTCCGTGTGATGCACGGGCTTGATGTATCCCCCGCGATAGAGCTGGGCCAGCTTCGGGGCATCGATCGGATCATCTTTGTCGCCATCTTCGGCGATCAGTCGATTGCGGCGCGGCTCGCACACGACGATCTCATCCACCTGCGTTCGAAGATTCCGGTACAGCCAGTCGGCCAGCGGACCCTCCTCAAAGACGAGATAGCGCGGAGCAGGCACCGACACGATAGCTTCCATAAGCTCTGGTATCGTCGTGCCACAGCGTTGCCGTTTCACCACTTGTCCGGCCTCGCTCACCACGGCCATCTCACAAAATGCACAATGCGTGTCCAATCCGATAAAATGTCTGCCTCGCATGGGGCCTCCCTTCTGATAGCTGGATGGTCTGCTGCGTCAACAACAGACTACCGCTAATCCGGGGGGGATGCCCCGCCTTCATAGATCTTCACGAAATGCCGAACAAGATTCCGAATCCAAAGGACGAATGACCGAAACACTCGCGCCCGCGAGGGCTCTAGTTTT